>CAMPBZ010000068.1 GCA_946641795.1 uncultured Clostridia bacterium | reverse complement strand
TTCAGGTTGTTTCCTGGTATGACAACGAGAACTCCTACACCAGCCAGATGGTTCGCACCATCAAGTACTTCGCTGAACTGTAATAAGGGTTAGGAAGACCTTAAAAAGGGGCGGGGGACTTAAATGTCCCCCGCCCCTCTCGCACTCTCCCCACTTCGAAAAACTGGGGGAATAAAAGAATACTATTTTGTCATCAACGAATATACATTTTATATTTTGTCAATCTTTTTCCCCAAGTTCTTTTCGGGGTGGGGGTGCAGGGGGCGGGGACATTTTCTTTCAAGAAAAGTCCCCGTCCCCTGCATATCCACTCCTAAAAAAACTACACCCCTTCCCTTACCACGGGCATTCTTGCGAGCATATTTTCGAGGAAGATGCCGTAGCCGGTGGTGGGGTCGTTGACGAGGACGTGGGTCACGGCTCCGACGAGTTTGCCGTTTTGCAAGATGGGCGAGCCGGACATTCCCTGCACGATGCCGCCGGTCTGGGAAAGCAGGCGCGGGTCGGTGACGGTAACGGTAAAGCACTTGGCGCCGTCGGCCTCGCGGTTGACGGAGGAAAGGCGAACGGAATACTCGCGCGTAACGTTATCCGAAAGCGTGCAAAGGATGGTGGCGTCGCCCTCGCGCACTTCGTCCTTGGAGGCGACGTGCATCGGCTCGCAGGAGAGCGCCGGAAGCTCGGAGTAAACGCCCCAAACGCCCAGCGAGGAGTTGCCCAGGAGCGAGCCAACCTTGCCGGGGGTGAAATAACCTTTGAGCTCGCCGGGGTTGCCCGGCGTTCCCTTGACCACCGAGCTGATGGTCACATCCGAAATGCTCCCGCGGCGAATGGGGATCGGATCGCCGTTTTCGGCGTCGCAAATCCCGTGCCCCAGTCCGGCAAAGGCGCCGCTTTCGGGCAGCAGGAATGTCACCGTGCCAATGCCGGCGCCGCTATCCCGCACCCAAACGCCGGTTTTGTAGCGGTTTTCCTCGGTGCAGAAGGCCGGCGTGATGCGCACCGAAAACTCCTTTTTCCCGCGGCGGCAAAGCAGGGTCATTTCGGCACCGTTCCCGCCCTCGATCCGCTCGGTCAGGTCGGCCGCGCTTTCCAGCGGAAGGTCATCCACGCGCAGGATCACGTCGCCGCGTTTGAGCCCCGCCGCGGCCGCCGGGTTGACCTTTTTGCCGTCCTTTTCAATATCCGAAAAGCCGACCACCGTAACGCCGTCGGTCATAAAGCGGACGCCGAACGGCATTCCGCCGGGGTAAAGGGTCAGGTTTTCCAGCTCTTCCGCCGAAAGAGGCGCCCGGCCGGTAAAAATTTCACTGTTCCCCACCGCGGCGGCAAAATCGTTCCATACCGCAACGCTTCCTTTTTGATATGCCATGCAAGTTTCCGTTATCTGCGTTCCGTCGGCCGCGCCGGTCGTCAGCGTTCCCAAAAGCGCCAGCGAAACCAGCATTGCCGCCGAAATCAATGTTCTCCAAATTCGTTTTTTCATTTTTCATCCATCCTTCGCGCAACAGTTTTCGCACCCGCGTTCTTGCGGCGGTTTGCCGAAAATTAGTTTGCGCGGGGGAGCGCTTTTTCATATCTGCCAAATCAATTGCCAAAAACCATTTTTTGCACAAAGGGGATGTAAAAAGGCGATTTTCGGGCGAAAAAGCGGCCCGCTACGGTTATTTTTGCCGCAAAAAGGAAAACGATACGAAAAAAGGATTGCCGGTTTTTCCCATTTTGGCGTTTTCGCAAAAAACTATTTACAAATTTCAAAAAACAATGTATAATAAATATGTAATTTGTGAAAGGGGAAAAAGCGATGACCCAAAAACGCAAATCGAACGGCAAAAACGCGCTCCGCTCGCTTGCCGACGCGGGCAAAACGGGGCTTTTCCTGCTTGCCGCAACCGCCCTGCCCCTGCGCTCGCTCGGGCAACAGCTGGTGGCGTTTGGCGAGGGGCTGGAAGAACTGTTTGCCACCGGAAAAGCAAAAATCAAAGCCAAAAAAGCGCCGCCAACCGACGAAACGCCGGTTTTTGAAGCGCCGGAGGCGGAAGAACCGGCTTTTAAAGAGGCCGAAACGCCCGAAGAACCCGTTTTTGAAGAACCCGAAGCGCGCGTTTTGGAAGAACCTGCTCCCCCTGCCGACGAAGCGCCGGACGAACCCGCCGGCGACGCGCCGGAATTTACCGCAAACGGCGATCTTTCGCTTATCGACGCGGCGGCCGAGCCGGAGCGCTATGCCGAACTGCTCGCGCGCGAGCAAAAGGGCGAAATTGCGCTGATCCGCCGGTACCGCCGCAGTTACGAAAGCCGGTTAATCCAATCCAAGGATCCGATGCAGGATTATTACAGCGGCCTGAAAAACGCGTTGCTCCGCTACAAGGGTGTGAAAAGCCGCGTCAGCTGGGCCAACGAAACCTTCCACCAGGGGCGCAACCATCTGGCAAAAATCGTGGTGAAAACCAGCTGCTTGTACGTTTACCTTTCCATTGACCCAGAAACACTGAAAGGAACCAAATACGAGGCGGCCGCGGACGATGTTTCGGGCACCAAAAAGTTTGGCGAATTTCCAACCGTTATCAAAATCAAGGGCGAGCGGAAATACAAATACGCGCTGGAATTGATTGACCGTATTTGCGCCGAGGAGCTTTCCCTGCCGCTGAACAAAAAGTTTGAAGAAACCGATTACCGCCGCCCCTATATGACAGACGAAGAACTTGCGGCGGCCGGGCTTGTAAAACTGCTGGTTGCCGCCGACGACGGCACGGCCGAATAACCCTTGAACCGATTTTTTGAAAAAATTGCAAAAAAATTGAAAAAAGCCCTTGCAAATCCAAAAAGATTGTGGTACAATACCAATATGTATGGAATTGACCGTGCGCACCCTCTCAGGCGCCGGCCAGGTCAAATTTGAACAGGGAGGTGAAAACGAAGAATGCCGAACATTAAGTCCGCAAAAAAGAGAGTTAAGGTGATTACTACCAAAACTCTGCAAAACAAAATGTACCGCTCCGCTCTGAAAACAGAGATGAAGAAGTACGAGGCGGCTCTCGCTTCCGGTGATCTCGCAGCCGCACAGGCCGCTTACAAGGTTGCCGTGAAAAAGATCGACCAGGCAGCTGCTTACGGAATTATCCATAAGAACGCCGCCGCGCATAAGAAGAGCCAGTTCACCAAAAAGCTGAACGCCCTCGCAAACTAACGAAAAATCATACCGGCGGGTTTTCAAAGACCAACCCACTTTGGCCCCGCCGCGGAAATATGCGGCATTCCCTTTGGGGATTGCCGCATTTTTCTCTATCATAAATGTTCTGCCGGATAGGAGGGGTTGCTTTGAACCTTTTTTTAACGGTTTTGTTTTTGTTCTTTCTGGGCAGCAGTTTCGGCTGGGTGCTGGAACTGTTCTACCGCCGGCTGTTCTCGGCCAAAAAATGGCTGAACCCCGGCTTTTTGGTGGGGCCTTACCTGCCCCTTTACGGGTTTGGGCTGATCCTGCTCTACTTTCTTTCCAACATTTCGTTTGACTTTTTGCCCAACGAGATTTGGCGCAACACCGTTGCCGTTTTGATAATGGGGCTGGCGATGACCCTGATCGAGTATCTTGCCGGGTTGATCTTTATTCGCGGTATGAAGGTCAAGCTTTGGGATTACAGCGGGGAGTGGGGCAACCTGCAAGGTATTATTTGCCCCAAGTTTTCCCTGTTTTGGACGGCGCTGGCCGCGCTTTACCGCTTTTTGATCCACCCCTTCTTTTTGGGCGCGGTTTCCTGGCTGTTTGAGCATTTCGCCTTCGTTTTTGTGGTGGGAATGTTCTACGGCGTGGTGCTGGTGGATGTGGTCTGGTCCTTCCGCCTGCTTACAAAAATCCGGGCGTTTGCAAAGCAAAACAAGATTATTGTGCGGTTGGAAGAATTCAAAAAGGAGATTGCCGAGCGCACCACCAAAAACAAATTTGGCCAGTTCCTTGTTGCCTTAAAAGAGCGCAGCCGCTCCACGGTGGACTCCTTGCAGGATTATTTTGACGGGCTTTTGCAAAAGGTTGCCGACCCGCCGAAAAAACAAAAGAAGAAAAAGAAAAAAGGAGCCGATGGCTCCGGTGAAGCCCCCGCAGATCAAAATGCCGATCAAGTATGAAAGGATTTTGGAATGGAAAATTTAGAACAAATTGTTGCGCAAAACCTGACCGAATTGCGCAAAGCCCAAAAATGGACGCAAGCCGAGCTTGCCGAAAAAATCAATTATTCCGATAAATCGGTTTCCAAATGGGAGCGCGGCGAGGCGCTGCCCGATTTGACCGTGCTGACCCAAATGGCCGAGCTGTTCGGCGTTACGCTGGACTTTTTTGTAACCGAGAACGCCGCCGCCAAGCGCACCGATTTTGAAAGCCCCAAAAGCGAGCTCGGGTTCCGCATTGGCGTAGAATTGCTTGCTGTTTGCGCGGTCTGGCTGGTTGCCCTCTCTCTTTTCCTGTTCGGCTCGACCACCCTGCACATCAAGCAGGTCTGGATGGCTTTGATCTGGGCGGTTCCCGCCTCGGCGCTGGTAATGGTCATTTTCAGCATTCGCTGGAAGTTCCGTGTTTGCACCATCGTGTTTGAGTCGATCCTGTGCTGGACGGCGCTGGCCTCGGTATTTTTGCAGGCGCTCGTTCGCTACCACGCAAACCTTTGGCACCTGTTTTTGATCGGCATCCCGCTCCAAGGCGCCATCATTCTTTGGGCGCAGGTACGCAAACAAAAACGGTAAAATCAACTTTCAAAAAACAGCAAAAAAGGACGATTTCTGCACTTGGAAATCGTCCTTTTTGGTTGAAAAATAAAGAAAAACCGGTCGCAACGTAGCCGTTTTTTACTCTACCGGGGCAAAAAAATCTCTCTACGGGCAGTAGATTGGCGCATTTTTGAAAGTTCCTTTTTTGCTTGAAATTGCAAAAAACCGCATCGGAAAGCCATTCTACAAGCTCTATCGCAAAGAGAATGCCGCTCTACCGTAAAAAGAATGCCATTTCCCAAATCGTGGAGCGGTTCCATTCAAAAATAGGTTGTTTTTTCGCCGCCTGTCCGCTATAATATGGAGCAGAGTGATCCCGCCCCCCCGGCGGAACTCGGAAAGGAGCGCGTATGACAATTCCGATTTTCTACGCTTGCGACGATAAATTTGTAAAATACACGATCGTATCGCTGACCTCGATGATCCAGAACGCATCGAAAAAGAGAAACTATCACGTTTATATTCTGCACACCAATATTACCGAGCAATCCCAGGCGCGCGTACTGGCTCTGCAAACGAAAAACTTTACAATTTCGTTTGAGAACGTCACCGATTATCTGGCGTCCATCTCCGACCGGCTTCCACTGCGCCATTACTACACCAAAACCACCTATTTCCGCTTTTTCATTGCCGAAATGTTCCCCCAGTACAATAAGGCAATTTACATTGACAGCGATACCATTGTGCAGGGCGATATTTCCCGCCTGTACGACACCAACATCGGCAACTGCTATTTGGGCGCCGCCCACGAGCAGGCCATGGCGCAAATCGACGTTTTCGGCACCTACTGCGAGCGCGTCGTGGGCGTTTCCCGCAAAGATTACTTTAACGCCGGGGTCATGCTCATCAACTGCAAGCAGTTCCGCAACCACAACGTGCTGGACCGCTTTATCCATTACCTGGGCATTTATAACTTTGCCGTTACGCAGGACGAGGACTATTTGAACCTGATTTGCAAAGACCGCGTTTACCACCTGGATCAGCGTTGGAACACCGAGCTGACCGACGGGCTCTCCTTCCCCTTTGACGTTCGCGAGGGGTATATCCTGCACTACATTATGGTCAACAAACCCTGGCACTACGAGGATTGCCGCTTGGCGGATGTTTTCTGGCACTACGCCGCACAAACCTCGGAATACGAAGTCCTGCGCGCCGAGTTGGAATCCTATACCGATGAAGAGCGCGCACGCGACCGTCGCAGCGCCGAAGACCTTGCCCAAATGGCAGCTGACGAAACCGAAAAGGTGACCGTCCGGCGCCCGGCGCGCAGTCAGCGCCCTCTGCGCTGGAACAACCCCGTCTTTGTGTATCAGAAGACGAAATAAAAATGGATAGGCCACGGGGAGGGGGAAACTTCTTGTAAGAAGTTTCCCCCTCCCCGCACCCTACCCTTTTTAAGAACTTGGCAAACCAGCTTTTGAAAATGGGTTTATCTGCTTACCGACGCCGCGCGCCCGCTGAACGGCGGGCTCCAATTCGGGGATTGCGTGGCTGATTTTGTAATGTTAAAAAAGCCCCATTCGGAGCAGCAAATATAGACATTTTCAAAAACTCCCAAAACCTGTTTGGGAGTTTTTTGAAAGTAGGGGAGCGCGAGGGGGAGAAAACTTTTTTGCAAAA
>CAMPBZ010000067.1 GCA_946641795.1 uncultured Clostridia bacterium | reverse complement strand
CCACCGACGATAATGGGCTGATCGAGCATTTGGGCTACGGCGTCCGGCTGGTGGATTGCGGCAGAGAAAACATTAAAATTACAATGCCCGCCGATATTCGGCTGGCCGAGGCAATTCTCGCCGCGCGCACGAAGGAGGAAAACGATGAGTGATTTTCGGATCGGCCACGGATACGACGTCCACCGGCTGGTACCCGACCGCCGTCTGATTTTGGGCGGTGTGGAAATTCCCTTTTCAAAAGGGCTTCTCGGCCACAGCGACGCCGACGTTTTGACCCACGCGATTATGGACGCCCTTCTTGGCGCCGCCGCGCTTGGGGACATCGGCCACCTGTTCCCCGACACCGACCCCGCCTTTGAGGGCGCCGCCAGCCTGTTGCTGGCGCAAAAAGTTGCCGCACTCCTGCGCAAAAACGGCTGGGAGATCGGCAACGTGGACGCCACCATTCTGGCACAGGCGCCAAAGCTGGCCCCTCACATTTTACAAATGCGCGAAAAGCTTGCCGCCGCGCTGAACATTTCCGCCGACCGCATCAGCGTAAAGGCCACCACCGAGGAAGGCTTGGGCTTTACCGGCGAAGGGCTGGGAATGGCCGCGCACGCGGTTTGCCTGATCTACAAGGCGTAAAAAATGCGGAGCGATCCGCCGGGACCCCTCCGCTATGAAAAGTATGCTGCTACCGATCAAAATTCCCCGAACATCCTTTCCGTTTTCCTATTCCACACCGGTATTGCATACGCGCTTTCACGACAGAATATGACAATTCCGGCAATCCTGTTCCCCAATTTTATTTTAGGAGGAAGAATACTATGATCTACATTGCTCCTTCCCTGCTTTCCGCTGATTTTGCAAACCTGGAAGAAAGCATTAACCGCGTGACCGAGGCCGGTGCAAATTATCTCCACCTGGACGTAATGGACGGGCTGTTCGTTCCCAACATCAGTTTCGGCGCGCCGATCATTTCTTCCATTCGCAAAAAGAGCAAGCTCTTTTTTGACGTGCATTTGATGATCAAGGAGCCGATCCGCTATATTGAGGACTTTACCAAAGCGGGCGCCGACATTATCACCTTCCACCTGGAAAGCTGCAAGGACCCCGACGCGGTGATCCGCGAGATCCGCGCGCGCGACATTCGCTGCGGGCTGGCGATCTCCCCGGCAACCCCCGTGGAAGAGATTTTGCCCTACCTTCCCAAAATTCAAATGGCGCTGGTAATGACCGTTGTACCCGGCTTTGGCGGGCAGGCCTTTATGCCGAACTGCCTTGAAAAAGTGCGCGTGATCCGCCGCATTGCCGAACGCGACAATTTGAAGCTGGATATTGAAGTGGACGGCGGCATTACCGAAGAAAACGTTGGTCTTGCGACCGCTGCCGGCGCAAACGTGATTGTTTCCGGCTCCACCATTTTCCGCTCCAAACGCCCCAAGTTGACCATTGCCAATATGCAAAAAGCGGCAAAAGCAAACCCTTATAAGGGATAATGACAAAAAAATAAAAATCCGGTTTCCCCGGCCGCGTGGCGTGTGGAAATCGGATTTTTTATTCGGCTTTCTTTCTTCCCTCTTCAAACAGGCGCTCCTCAATTTGCGGCTCGGTCAGATCCAGCGCCAGTGAAAGCTCGGTGTAAAGGTATTTTTTTGCCTCCTCGCCGAAGGAGCGCTCGGTTTCGGAAAGTTTGACCGGCCGCGCGTTCTCGGCAACCCGCCCGGCGCGCTCCCGAACGGTTTTGATTACCCGGAACCATTCGCCCGGCTGATATGTTCGCATTGCTTCCTGATAGTTGGTGCGGAGCGATTTGGCATCTGGTGCGACGATGGTTTGAACGTCGCCGACCTGCGTTAAGAACTGTGCCGCCTCCTCTTTGGAAAGAATGGGGCGCAGGAAAACGGTGGTGCTGTCGGTGGGGATATAGGCAATGCCGTTTGCATCGTGCAGGGAGCGCAAAACGTAATACATCCGGTCTTCCGGCATTCCGGGCAGCGGCGCGCGCTGAATATCCTCGACCCGGCAGATCCCGCCCGACGCGTAAAATACGAAATCCCCTTTGGCAAACATCCGTTTTCTCCTTTCTCCGCGCACGGCGGCAATTGGTATTCCTACTTATATTATATCACAAAAAATGGCTTTCACCACAATTTTTTTCAAATTTATTTTCAATTTGTTCAAAAAATCCGCGAAAACGATCGTTTTCGCGGATTTTTTATGAAGTTTACGCGGGATCGGAATCCTCTTCCTCGTCCGCTTTTGCGTTTTGCACCAGTTGCGCCTGCAACATCATATCCTTCACCTTCATCAGCCGCGTGGTGTTGCCGCGGTCGTTTTCATCCAGTTTCATCCGAATGGAGCGAATGATTTGCAGATATTGCGGCATCAGGATATATTCCAGCGCGTTGACGCGCCGGCGGGTGCGCTCGATCTCCTCGGCCAGCAGTTGCGCCGTTTTTTCCAGCTCGGCCATACGCAAAAGGTCTTCCAAAATCCCGTTGAGCGCGCGCAAAGCCGAATCCAACTCGCCCGAAGTAAACGCCATACCGTAGTTATAGTGGTCGGAGTTTCCCTCGGCGTGGATGTGAAGCCGGAACACCGGCACGTTTACACTCATCAGGTTGCGGGAGTCCACTTCCAGCGAACCTTCCTTTTTGGGATAGATGAGCGCCTCCTGCAACATTTTGGGACTGCTGACGGCGCCGGCGACCGTAAAGCCGCCGTAAACCTCCTGCAAAGCCGCCTCCACGCGCTCGCGGAGCGCTTTATCCTCGCGGACGACATCCAGAAATTGCCGCATTAGTTCGTCGCGTTTATCTTTGAGCAATTTATGCCCCCGGCGCGCGGTTTGATAGCGCTTTTGGTAGCTTTTCATTTCCATACGCGTTGGGTTTACCCGAATTTCCGCCATGTCATCCTCCTTTCCGAACGCATTGCGTTACCATTTATTCTTCTGCACTCTGTTTCCAATATTTTTCCAAAAATTCGGGCTTGATCCGCTTCATTTCGCTGCGCGGCAGAATGGTGAGCAGTTTCCAGCCCAGATCCAGCGTTTGTTCAATGGAGCGGTTTTCGTAAAAGCCCTGGTTGATATACTCGGTCTCAAATGCGTCGGCAAACTTTGCGTACAAGCGGTCAACCGGGGAAAGCGCCGCTTCACCCAGCACCACCATCAGCTCTCTTGCCTCTTTTCCGCGCGCATAGGCGGAAAAGATTTGGTTCATCGTATTCGCGTGATCCTCGCGCGTTTTTCCGGGGCCAATTCCCTTATCTTTCAGACGGGAAAGCGACGGCAAAACATCCACCGGCGGCAAATAGCCTTTGCGGTAAAGCTCGCGCGAAAGAATGATCTGCCCTTCGGTAATATAGCCGGTCAGGTCGGGAATGGGGTGGGTCTTATCGTCTTCCGGCATTGTCAGAATGGGGATCATCGTGATCGAACCGTCCGAGCCCATCTTGCGCCCGGCTCTTTCGTAAAGCGTTGCAAGGTCGGTGTACAGATAGCCGGGATAGCCGCGGCGGCCCGGCACCTCTTTGCGCGCGGCGGAAACCTCGCGCAATGCCTCGGCATAGTTGGTAATGTCGGTCATAATGACCAGCACGTGCATATTGCATTCAAAAGCCAGGTACTCGGCGGCCGTCAGCGCCATACGCGGCGTAGAGATACGCTCAATGGCGGCATCCGACGCCAGATTGATAAACAGCACGGTGCGATCCAGCGCGCCGGTTTTGCGGAAATCGGAAATGAAGAAGTCGGCTTCCTCAAAGGTGATACCGATAGCGGCAAACACAACGGCAAACTTCTCGTTGCTGCCCAGCACCTTTGCCTGCCGTGCAATTTGCGCCGCCAGGTTAGCGTGCGGCAGACCGGAGCCCGAAAAGATGGGCAGTTTTTGCCCGCGGACCAGCGTGTTCAGGCCGTCGATACTCGAAACGCCGGTTTGAATAAACTCGGAAGGATAGTACCGCGCGGCGGGGTTGATGGGCGTACCGTTGATATCCAGCGATTTTTCGGGAATGAGTTTTGCACCGCCGTCAATGGGTTCGCCCATACCGTTGAAAACGCGGCCGAGCATTCCCTGCGAAACCGGCAGCTCTACCCCGTGGCCGGAAAAGCGCACCTTACTGCTGGAAAGGTTGAGCCCCGCGGCCGATTCAAACAGCTGTACCAGCACGTTCTTTCCGTTGACTTCCAGAACGCGGCAACGGCGGACTTCGCCGCTGGGCAGTTCAATCTCGCCCAGCTCGTCGTATTTTACGCCTTCCACCTGACGCACCAGCATCAACGGTCCGGCAACTTCCTCAATGGTTCTGTATTCTCTCATCATAGTCAGTTTTCCTCCCGTGCGCTTTTGATCAGCCGATCCATTTCGGCGGTGATTTGCGCTTCAATTGCGGCAAATTCGGTTTTGAATTCGCTTTCGGGAATGGATTTTGCGCGGCCGATGCTCTCGTGCACCGGGAGCGTTGCAATATCCTCAATATCGGCACCCGCCTCAATGGCGCGCTTGCCCTCGTCGGCAAAGGTAAAGATCAGGCGCAGCATTGCGTGCTGTTTTTCCAGCGAGGTATAGCTATCCACGTCGATGAAGGCGTTTTGTTGTAAAAAGTCCTCGCGAATGGACTGCGCAACGTCCAGTTTGAGCCGGTCTTCGGCCGAAAGTGCATCCATACCGACCAGTTTGACGATCTCCTGCAAGTCGGCCTCCTCCTGCAAAACGCGCAGGCAACGGTCAACCAGTTTGGTCCAGTCCTTTGCCACGTGCTCGGAGAACCACTCCTCCAACCGCTCGCGGTAGAGCGAATAGGATGTCAGCCAGTTGATTGCCGGGAAATGGCGCCGGTAAGCCAGCGAGGAATCCAGCCCCCAGAACACCTTGACGATGCGGAGGGTGGCCTGCGTAACCGGCTCGGAAATATCGCCGCCCTGCGGGGATACGGCACCGATGGCGGAAAGTGCGCCGAGGCGCCCTTCACTGCCCAGGCAAACGACCTTTCCGGCACGCTCGTAGAACTGCGCCAGACGAGATGTCAGATAAGCGGGATAGCCTTCCTCGCCCGGCATTTCTTCCAGTCGGCCGGACATTTCGCGCAACGCCTCGGCCCAGCGGGAGGTAGAGTCGGCGATGACGGCGACCGAATAGCCCATATCGCGGAAGTATTCGGCAATGGTAATGCCCGTATAAATGGACGCTTCGCGCGCCGCAACCGGCATATCCGAGGTATTGGCAATCAGCACCGTGCGTTCCATCAACGATTTGCCGGTGCGCGGGTCGGTAAGCTCCGGGAACTCGCGCAAAACGTCGGTCATTTCGTTGCCGCGCTCGCCGCAACCAATGTAAACCACCAGGTCCACGTCGCTCCATTTTGCCAGCTGGTGCTGAACCACCGTTTTACCCGAACCGAACGGGCCGGGAACGCAGGCAGTACCGCCTTTTGCAATTGGGAACAGCGCGTCAATGGGGCGCTGACCGGTGATCATCGGGTCAACCGGCGGGAGCTTTTCCCGATAGGGACGGGATACGCGCACCGGCCATTTTTGCATCAGCGTAATTTCCTGCACAGTTCCGTCCGCCAGTTTCAAATGCCCGACGGGGTCAACGACCGTGTAGTCGCCTTCGGCAAGGTCAACAATGGTACCCGACATTTTGGGCGGAACGAGGATCTTATGCAAAACGACCTCGTTTTCCTGCACCGTTCCGTAAATATCACCGCCGACAACGGCGTCGCCCGCCTGTTTTGCGGGCACAAAATGCCAAACTTTACTGCGGTCCAGCGCCTTTTCGTCAATGCCGCGGATCAGATTGGAGCCGTACTTGACGCGCATTGTTTCCAGCGGGCGTTGGATCCCGTCAAAAATATTGGTCAAAAGTCCGGGGCCGAGTTCCACCGAAAGCGGCGTTCCCGTAGATTCCACGCGGTCGCCGCGGCCAAGGCCGGCAGTTTCCTCGTAGACCTGGATAGAAGCGCGATCCCCGTGCATTTCAATGATCTCGCCGATCAGCCGGCTTTCGCCAACGTGGACCACGTCAAACAGATTTGCCTCTCTCATGCCCTCGGCAATGACCAGAGGCCCCGATACTTTGCGAATTTTTCCTTCAACCATTTTTCCGGTTATTTCCTTTCTTCGTTTTCGGGTTGCGCCGTTTCGTTGTTCTTAAACAGAATATCCGCTCCTACGGCGCGTTCCACCGCCTGGCGCAAATTGTTCATTCCATAGCCGGTAGAGCCGCCGGGCGCCGGAATGGAAACGATTGCCGGCAAAGGCAGATCGCGGTACTTTGCGGTTTCCTCTTCCAGCTGGGCGGCATAATCCTCGGTGAGGAAGATGACGCCGTACTCCTGCGAGCGCGCCATAGAATGCAGCTCCTTTGCCGCATCGGCAACCGACGCGACCTCGTGAACCGAAAAGCCCAGGGCCATAAAACCGAGAACGGCATCCCGGTTTC
>CAMPBZ010000066.1 GCA_946641795.1 uncultured Clostridia bacterium | reverse complement strand
CGTGCTGACACGGGAGGGATATTTCAAAAAAATCACCTTCCGCTCCCTGCAAGGAAACGACGAGCAAAAATGCAAAGAAGGCGACGAAGTCCTCTTTATTCTGGACGGCGAAAACCGCGACGACCTGATCTTTGTTACCGACAACGCACAAATGTACCGTGTGAAAGCGAACGATTTTGAGCCGACGAAGGCTTCGGCTCTGGGCGATTTCCTGCCCGCCGTTTTGGGAATGGATCCCGGTGAAAAGCCGATTTTGATGAACATTCAAAACACCTACCCCGAAAAGGACAATTTCGTGTTCCTGTTTGAAAACGGCAAGGGCGTTCGCGTTTCGGCGGCAAGCTACGTTACCACCGGAAACCGCCGCAAGCTGACCTCGGTTTGCTCCAAAACCTCGCGCCCGGTCGCCGCATTCTACGAAAAGGCGCCGATGGACATTCTGCTCATCTCCTCGGAAAACCGCGGCATTGTGATCAAATCCTCGCTCATTCCGCAAAAGAGCACCCGCACGTCGGGCGGCGTTCAGCTCATCACCTTGAAAAAAGGGCAAACGCTGGTGGCCGCAAAAGCCGATCTTTCCGCACTGCCAAACGGCGCAACCGGGCTGAAAAAGCTAAAAATTCCCGCAACCGGCGTTCCGCTGGATAATTTGAAATAATTGGACCGAAAAATACAGAAAGGATTTGGAAAATCAAATGGACGACAAAAAATCTTCCGCCCGCTTCCCTCTGCCGGTGCGCATTCTTGCCGTTGCACTTGCCGTGCTGGTAACCGGCGGCGCTTTGACCTATCTTATTTGGATGATTTTGAACCTCATTCACTGATCTTGAAAGCAGAAGCCCCTCGGATCGCGGCGTGATCCGGGGGGCTTCTCTTTTTTTTGCAAATTGTCATTTTTTGTCGGATCGCCATATTCTTGAATAAGGGATTTTTCCCTTTTGATCCCAATTTGACCCTCAAAAAAGGAGAGAACCAATATGTTTGACCGATACAACAACGAGAGCTTTCGCAAAATGCTCTTCGGCGCGGCCGGTCGCCGGAACGCGCCGCCCGTTCTTCCCGTTATGGAGCAGGTTTCGCCGGAGAGCACCGGGGATCGCCCCGGCGCGGAAAACGGCACGCGACCCTGCCTTGACGCCTGCTCGCTGGCAATGGTCTATTCGCCCGTTCAGGAATGGCGCGGGCTTTACCCCGTTGGCGATGCCATTCGCAAAGGCACGCTCTTTACCGAGCTGGATAAACCCTTTTTGGGCAAAACCCTTTCGGGCAGATGAAAGGAGTATTCGATATGATAAACCAACAAAACGGGCAAATTCGCCCATCGGAGCTTTCCCGCCAAATTGACGCCGTGGAATTCGCGCTGGTGGAAACCATCCTCTATCTGGACGCATATCCCGAAAACCGCCGCGCGCTGGAATTTTACCAGGCGCTCCTGAACGAGCGCACGCGCCTGACCGAGCAATACGAAAAAACGGTCGGCCCTCTGACCGCATACGGAAACAAAAGCAACACGAGCTGGGATTGGGTGAGCGCCCCCTGGCCCTGGGAAACCGCCGCAAACTGCTGAAAGGAGCCGAACGAAATGTGGATCTATGAAAGAAAACTGCAATACCCCGTTTGCATCAAACGCCCCAATCCGCGCCTGGCAAGCGTGATCATTTCGCAGCTGGGCGGGCCGGACGGCGAGCTTGGCGCAAGTATGCGCTATCTGAACCAACGCTACTCCATGCCCTGGCGCGACATTGCCGGCATTTTGACCGACGTTGGCACCGAGGAGCTGGCGCACCTGGAAATTGTGGGCGCAATTTTGCACCAGCTGACCGCCAACCTGACCGAAGAGGAAATTGCAAACAGCCCCTTTGCCGCCTACTTTACCGATCACACGGTTGGCGTTTACCCGCAGGGAGCCGACGGAACGCCCTTTAACGCGCGCGGATTTGCTGTAAAGGGCGACGTTTTTGCCGATTTGAACGAGGACCTTGCCGCCGAGCAAAAGGCGCGTGTGACCTACGATAACCTTTTGCGCCTGATCGACGACCCGGACGTTGCCGACCCCATCCGCTTTTTGCGCGAGCGCGAAGTGGTGCATTACCAGCGCTTCGGCGACGCGCTCCGCCGCGCGCAGGAACACAGCGATTGCAAAAACTTTTACGCGGTCAATCCCGCTTTTGACAACCGCAAAATGCCCCGTTGATTGCTATATGGTATTAAAAAAGCGCTTGCCGCAAAGCAAGCGCTTTTCTTTTTTATCGGTTTATTCGCCCCATTTTGCAATGGGTTCCACGGCATAGAATGCCTCGTTCGGGTTATCCCATTCCGAATAAGCTTTGCAGCAAACGGCCAGCCGCGCCTTGCCTTCGGCACGCAAAGCAATGGTCAGCCGGGTCAGGCCGCCCTCGGCGGGTTCCGCCTTCCATTGCGCCGTTGCGCCGGCAATGCGGCAAAGCAGTTTTTTGCCGTCCTGCTCCAAAACGAGCGAGCGGCGGCGCTTTTCCGAAACGGTTGCGGGGGTGTAGGCCGTCCAAAGCAAATCGACCGGCTCCGAGACCGTCAACTCGTCCTGAATAACGGCAACGCTCCGGTTGGCCGAAAGGCAAACGCCGCGTTTGCCGCGCTTGACCGCGCCCGAAAGCTCCCCGGTATCCACAACGGCAAAGGCACGGTCGGCGGCGCCTCTTGCCTGCACCAGCGCGGCATTGGCCGAGCCGGCCTGCGCGCCGTTCACAAGCAGGGCGCACGCACCGGTAAAGAAGGTTTTGCCCTCGCAATCCAGCCCGAAGGAGCCGGCGTCGGCAAGTCCGTCAAACGCATTGCACCCGCCGTGGAGCGAGAGGCGCATTGCGTTTTCATCCCATCCCGACCGCAGAATTGCAAGCCCGGCGCGGCGGTAAACGGCGTCCGGCGGCAGTTCGGCTTTTGCCGCTCCGGCGGCTTTCTTTTGCTCCGTCCAGAAGAGCAAATCCCAAACGTCCGGCTGTTTTTTGCCGGCGGCCACCTCTTCCCGGCGCAGTCTTGCCGGCAAATCGTCGCCGCTGGCGGCAAACCAGGGCAGGAAGGAAGCGTTCAGCACGGTCGTGTCCCCTTTGCGGGGATCCCAGGCGCCGCGAGCCGTTTCAATGACCGTTCCGAACAGGGCGGTTTGCAAAAAGCCGGGTAAAAATTCCATTCCGTAGGTATTGCCGCAACAGCTTGCAAACATTGCAAGGAGGGCGGTCAAAGCGGCGGTACAGGTCTGCCAGGCATACGCGCCCTCGGCAAAGCCGCCGTCCGGCGCATAGCAGGAAAGGCAATAGTGCGGAACGCCGGAAATGATTTTTTCCAGCGTGCGGACCGCGGTTTCCGGGAAAACGTCCGAAAGGACAAAGGCCGCGGCGGTCAGCCCCGCGTAAACGCGCGCCGCAATTTCGGGCGTTGCGCGCCAACGGATGGCGCTTTCCTGATAGGTCTCCAAAATCGGGCGCAAAAATCCGCGCAACAACGCGCGCTCCATTTTCATTTTGCGCGCCTCGTCCCAGGTCAGGCGGCACCAGTCGTAGCAAAGCGAAATTGCCAGCGCGGCGTGTGCGACCGCGGCGGGCTCCTCTTTTGCCGCCCATTCGACCCCTGCAAGTGCCTCGCCCTCTGCGGCGGCGCGCTCGGCAAAGGCTTTGTCGCCCGTCAGACGCCAGAGCGCGCCGAAGGCGATCATCCGGTCGGCGGCCGCCTGCATTTTTGCGGGCTCGGCCTCCTGCGTTTCAAAGGATGTAAACAACGGTTTGGCGCGATACGGGTCGGATTTTTTGCCATAACCGGCTTTGAGCTTTTCCAAAAGGAAGGCGGCGTAATCGTCGGTTTTGCAAGCGCGGCGCAGGTTCATCCATCCCTCATGCGAAAGCAGCAGACGGTCGCGCGCCGAACCTTCCCAGCGGCGGTGCAGGTCTTCCAGAATTTGCCGTCCGCCCGGCTTTGCAAGCGTTAACTCGGCGTTCAGAATGCGAATGAACGGGCCTTCCAGATCGCGGTTGAAAATTTGTTTGCGGTTGGAAAGAATGACCAGCCCGGTAATATCGCGGAAAACATACCGCCAATGGAAGAATGCGCAAATGAAATCGGCCGGGAAAAACAGCGTTCCGTTTACAAATTGGGGGCGAAAGCGCAGTTCCACCCGCGCGCCGTTCTCCATATAAAAGGGCTGTGCGCCGAAGCGGTAGGCGTTGCGGCGATAGACAAAATGCAGGGTTTGCGCGCGGTCGTCGGCGCTGGCTTTTGCGCCGAGAACAGCGGCAATCGGCGCCATGGGAAGCCACAAAACGCCGTTTTCCTCAAACGGCTTGGCGCGCAAATTGGCGTCCGGCGCCACCGGAACGCGCTGGCGATTGACAATGGCAAACGAGCCGGTTTTGGAAAAGGCCGCCGCGCCTTTGAGCTCGGTGCGCTTGACATAAAGCTGGGGAGCGTTGCCCTTCCAAAGCGACATTTGCCCAATGGAAAGGACGGTATCCTTGCTGTTATCCTGCCCGCCGATCTCGCAATCCAGCACCACGGCGCGGATAAAATCCCATCCCAAAGGTTCGCCGGCAACGCCGGAGAACGGAAGCTCGATGCGGTAATCGTTCCAGCCGTTGCGCGTAATGGGCAACAGGCAGGTGTAGCCGCTTTTGCCGCCCAGCGTTTCGTCGCTTTCCAGCCGCAAAACAAAGGTGCCGCCGGCACCCGAAACCGCCCAAACCGAAAAGGTGAAAAAGCGGAAAGCCGAAAACGCCTGCGCGTTCAACGGGAAGCGAACCGAAGACCGCTCCGAAAACCGCCAGACCGCGGTTCTTGCGTGATTGACGTCGGGCAGAAGTCCGGCAGAACGCGCAACATTCGGGTCTCCGGGATTGAAGAGATCCGCGCGCTCGCCCAAAACAGGCCGTTCAATGCAGTTGCGAAGCTTCTTTTTCATTGTTTCTTCCTTTCCGATTGGATTTTCAGATGGTGTTTACAAACCGCAAAAAGGCGTTGCGGCCGGCCTTGGTGCAGGGGTAAACGCCGGCGTCTTCCAAAACGCCCTCAAAGGTGCGGCCGATCTCGGTGCGCAGAATTTCCGAAACGTTGTCTTTGGTAATGGTGTAGTTGGCGCGGAAAGCGTCCACCCACGCCTTGTGTTTGGCAAGCGTTTCATCCGCGGAAATATCCCTGCCCTCCACCAGCGCCTCGCCCAAAAGCGCCATCTCGCGCGAAAGGCGGGCCGGCAGAACGGCAAGACCCATCACCTCGATCAGGCCGATGTTCTCTTTTTTGATGTTGTGTTTATCCGCGTGCGGATGGTAAAGCCCCAGCGGATGCTCCGGCGTGGTCAGATTGTTGCGCAGAACAAGGTCCAGCTCGTAATCCTCGCCCCGCCGCCGCGCAATGGGGGTAATGGTGTTGTGCGGCTCGCCCTCGGTCTCGGCAAAAATGGTGGCTTCGGGATCGCTGTATTTGCGCCAGGCACGCAGGATCTTATCGGCAAGATCAACCAGGGCGCCGCGGTCGGCAGAGGTCAGGCGGATGACCGAAAGCGGCCAGTGCACAATGCCCGCGCGCACGTTCGGAAAACCCCGGAACGAAAGCGGGATCTCCACATTTGCGCGTTCCATAGCAAAGGTATAATGCCCGCCCTGCATATGGTCGTGCGAGAGGATGGAGCCGCCCACAATGGGAAGATCGGCATTGGAGCCGAGAAAATAATGCGGAAAGACGGTTACGAAATCCAGCAATTTTACAAAGCTGCTCCGGTCGATCTTCATTGGCGTATGCGCGCCCGAAAGCGCAATGCAATGCTCATTGTAGTACACATAAGGCGAATATTGCAAATACCAGTCCTCGCCGTTCATCGTCAGCGGGATCAGGCGAATGTTTTGCCGCGCCGGGTGCGTCAGCCCGCCGGCATAGCCCTCGTTCTCGCGGCAGAGCAGGCATTTGGGGTAGCCGGTTGCCTTTTGCAGTTTGGCCGCCGCAATGGCTTTGGGGTCTTTTTCGGGCTTGGAAAGGTTAATGGTAATATCCAGCGCGCCGTATTTGCCCTCATAGACCCATTTCAAATCCTTTTTGACGCGGTAAGTGCGGATGTAATCGGAGCTTTGGGCAAGCGCGTAAAAATAGTCGGTCGCTTTTTGCGGCGAGACGGCGTAGCGGGCATTGAACTCGGCAATGACCTGCGAGGGGCGCGGCGTTAAAATGCCCATCAGCCGCGTGTCAAACAAATCCCTTTGCGTAACCGTGTCGTCGGGGATCAATCCGGCCTGTACGGCATAGTCGCAAAGACCGGCCAGAATGGTTTCCAGCTCCGGCAGGGGCGCATCCTCCGGCTGATCCGGCGTAAAATCGGCCAGTTTCAGCTCTCCGAGGAGAAGATTGGTCAAATAAACGCGGTCAGAGGGCTCGGCCATTCTCTTTTGAATGGCGTACCCGACCAGATTTTGAACGAGGTTGCATACGTTTTGATTTTGCATTCTTTTCAACTCCAATGGTAAAATTACAATATTATTATAGCATTCCGAAAATGGCTTGTTAAGGGAAAAA
>CAMPBZ010000065.1 GCA_946641795.1 uncultured Clostridia bacterium | reverse complement strand
CGACGGCGCCCGCTACGGCGATTTGCGCGACGCGCTGGAAAAGCTCCGCCTGAACGACGCCTCGCTCGTTTTCGAGCCGGAAACCTCGGTGGCGCTCGGCTTCGGCTTCCGCTGCGGGTTCCTCGGCCTTTTGCATATGGAAATTATTGAGGAGCGGCTGGAACGCGAGTTCAACCTCGACCTGATCACCACCGCGCCCAGCGTTATTTACGAGGTCAAGGTCAAGGGCGGCGAAACGCTGCGCATTGACAACCCCTCCAACTTTCCCTCCGCCGACTTGATCGAAACCGCCTTTGAGCCGGTGGTCAAAGCCAACATCATTACCCCCACCGAGTACGTTGGCGGGTTGATGGATCTTTGCCAGGACCGCCGCGGCGTGTTTATCGATATGAAATATCTGGACACCACGCGCGTGGAGTTGCACTACGATCTGCCGCTCAACGAGATTATTTACGACTTTTTTGACGCCCTGAAAAGCCGCTCCCGCGGCTATGCCTCGCTGGACTACGAGCTAAAAGGCTACCTGCCCAGCAAACTGGTCAAGCTGGACTTTCTGCTCAATGGCGAGCAGGTGGACGCGCTCTCCTTTATTGTTCACGAGGACAAGGCCTACGCCCGCGCCCGCAAGATTGCCGAGCGCCTGAAAGAAAACATTCCGCGCCAGCTTTTTGAAATTCCCATTCAGGCAGCCGTCGGCTCCCGCATCATCGCCCGCGAAACCGTCAAGGCGATGCGCAAGGACGTTCTTGCCAAGTGCTACGGCGGCGATATTACCCGCAAAAAGAAACTTTTGGAAAAGCAGAAAGAGGGCAAGAAGAAGATGCGCCAGCTCGGCTCGGTACAGGTCTCACCCGAAGCCTTTATGGCGGTTTTACGCCTGGATGCCGAAGAATAGTTTGCAAACAGGAGAGTTTTATGATACGCAACGTTGTTTTTGACTTTGGGCAGGTGCTGGTGCGCTTTTGCCCCGAAGAGATCGCCGCGCCGGATTTCCCCGACCCCGCCGACCGCGCCTTTGCCGTTCCCATCCTGTTCTCCCGCGAGATCTGGTCAAAGCTGGACGACGGAACGATGACCGAGGACGATCTGCTCCGGATCCATTTACCCAAATTGCCCGAGCGCCTGCACGGCGCCGCGGCAAACCTGTTCCGCCATTGGGCCGACCGGCTGCCGCCGATGCCCGGAATGTGGGAGCTGATCCGCCGCATAAAAAAAGAGTACGGCGTGCGCGCCTATCTTTGCTCCAACATCAGCAGTACCTTCCCCGAACATCTTGCGCACTATCCCATTCTTTCCGAGCTGGACGGGTGCGTTTTTTCGGGCGTGATCGGGATCGTTAAGCCGTCGCCTGAAATTTTTGCCTACCTTTGCAATACCTACGGCTTAAATCCCGCCGAAACGCTGTTTGTGGACGACCTGCCGAGCAACATTGCCGCGGCCGGAGCCTTTGGCCTGCAAACCTACCTGTTTGACGGGGACGCCGCAAAGCTTTCCGCCTATCTGGATCGGGTTCTTCAATAGCCGAAATAAGTCAGCATCCCGTTATAAATGCCCCGGGCAAACAGTTCCGGGTTCTCGTTCATCAGCGCGGCATCGCTTGGATTCGTAATAAAACCGAGTTCCAACAGCACCGCCGGCATGGATGTTCGGCGCAAGACGTACAGCCCCGGGCGCACCTTCATTCCGCGGTTGCGCAGTCCGGTGGCGTTGGTAAGCCCCACGAGAATATCCGAGCCCAGGCGATAGGCGCGCGTGCCCGAAGCGTAGGAAAACGCCTCGCTCCCGGTGGCCGCCGGGTTGGAAGCCGAATTGGTGTGCAGACTTAAAAAATAGTCGGCGCCCCAGGCGTTGGCGTCCCGCACGCGGGCTTGCAGGCTGGTGGTGTTGGTTGTTCCCAGGCTGGTGGTCGGCGTCGGGCGCGATTCGCGCACCGCAAACCGCCCGTCCGCGCGCAAAAGATCGCCCAGCGCTTTGCCCACGCGGTAGGTAATGTCCTGCTCGCGCAGGCCGTTGCCCTCGGCGCCGGCGTTCGGGTTTTCGGGGTTATGCCCCTGGTCAATGTAAATTTTGATCGCCATATCCCTTGTTCCTCCTTTTTTTGGTTGGTAACAGGATATGCGAATTTTTCGATTTTGTTTTTTGGGAGGCGCCTATGCAGGAAACCGAGAAAAACCGCGTTCTGCCGGGAACGCTCTATTTGGTATCCACCCCCATCGGCAACCTTGCCGACCTTTCCGAACGCGCAATCAAGGTGCTTTCGGAGGTGGACTTTGTTGCCGCCGAGGATACGCGCAATTCGGGACTGTTGCTCTCCCGGCTTGGCATTCGCCGCCCGATGATCTCCTATTTTGAGCACAACAAGCGCGAGCGCGGCGAGGAGATTGCCGCCCGGCTGGAAGCCGGCGAAAGCTGCGCGCTGGTCACCGACGCCGGCACCCCCGCCGTCAGCGACCCCGGCGAGGATCTGGTTGCCCTGTGCTCGTCTCGCGGCATTCGCGTGACCGCCGTTCCCGGCCCGGTCGCCTCGATCACGGCGCTGACCCTTTCGGGCCTTCCCACCGGCCGCTTTTGCTTTGAGGGCTTTTTGCCGCCGGTCAAGGCCAAGCGCATCGCCCGCTTGCAAGAACTTGCCAACGAGCCGCGCACCCTGCTTTTTCACGAAGCGCCGCACAAGCTTTGCCGCACGCTGGAAGACCTTGCCCTTGTTTTTGGCGGCGGCCGCAAAATTGCAATTTGCCGCGAGCTGACCAAACTGAACGAAGAAATTATCCGCACCACGCTGGCTGACGCCGCGGCCTACTACAAAACCAACGAGCCGCGCGGCGAGTTCGTACTGGTGGTTGCCGGTGCGCCCGAAATTGCCGAAGCGCCCGCCGGGCAAACGCTCCCGCTTACCGAGCAGGTTTTGCTTTACGAGCGCGAGGGGCTTTCCCGCAAAGACGCCATCAAGCGGGTGGCGCGCGAGCGCTCGCTCCCCAAAAACGATGTTTACCAGGCAATGCTTACAAAGGAGGATCCGGAATGAGTTTGCAAATTTTGAACGCGCGCGTTCTTCTGCCCAACGGAAGCTGGGCGGAAAACTGCCCTGTCACGCTGGAAAACGGCCGCATCCGCTCGGTGGGCGAGCAGATTGCCGCCGACGAGAGTTTGGATTTTTCGGGAATGCTCCTTTTGCCCGGCCTTGTGGATATGCACACGCACGGCAGAGCCGGCTTTGACTTTACCTCGGCCACCGAGGAACAAATGCGCCTGATGAAAGCCGATTACGCCCGCCACGGCGTGACCGCGCTTTTTCCCACTCTTGCCTCGGCAAAAAAAGAGGAATGGCTGACTTCCATCGACCGCATTCAAGCGGTCGGGTTTGACGGCATTCACCTGGAAGGGCGCTACCTCAACCCCGCGCGCCGCGGCGCCCACGCGCCCGAACTGCTCGCGCCGCTCGATCCCGCCGATCTGGCCGGGGTTTTGGATCGTTGCTCCCTGCCCGTCCATCTGACCGCCGCCTTTGAGCTGGATCCGGACGGTTCCTTTGCCCGTCTTGCCGTCTCGCGCGGCGCGACCCTTGCGCTCGGCCATACCGACGCGACCTTTGAGGAGGCTACGCGCGCGATCGCCAACGGCGTGACCTGCTTTACCCACCTGATGAACGCAATGCCCCCGCTCCACCACCGCGCCGGCGGCGCCGTTGCCGCCGCCCTGACGAGCGATTGCTTTGCCGAACTGATCGTGGACGGAATGCACATCGCGCCCGAAATGGTCAAGCTGGTTTATCAGATCAAAGGCCCGGAAAAGCTGATCCTGATTACCGATTCGATGTCGGCGACCGGATGCCCCGACGGAAATTACGCCATTGCCGGCCAGCCGGTGGTGGTGAAAAACGGCCGCGCCGAAACTTTGGAGGGCAAACTTGCCGGCAGTACCCTAAACCTTTGGGACGCCGTAAAAAATCTTGTCTCCTTTGCCGGTGCTCCGCTTGCCGAGGCTGTTCTTTGCGCCACCCGCAACCCGGCGAGGGCGCTCGGAATTTCCGAGCGCGTTGGCGCAATCGCGCCCGGTCGGCGTGCCGACCTCCTCGCCGTATCGCCCGATCTTTCCATTCGCGCCGTCTATGCGGCGGGAGAAAAGATGGGTTGAAGCAGATTTGCCACAAACATTTTAACATAGGAAGGAAACCCGAAACCATGAGCACATTTGCAAAACTGACCGAGAACGTACGCAAAGAGCTGGACGCGACCCGCAAAAAAATAACGGCGGCAACCGAGGCGTTTGCCCCCCTGCCCGAACCGAAGGGCGCCGTTTATTACTTCTCCTCGCTGCGCGGCAACGACGAAGCCGACGGCCAAACGCCGGACACCCCCTGGAAGAGCTTGGTCAAGGCGAGCGACCTGCCCGAAGGCTCCACCATTCTGATTGAATGCGGCAGCGTTTACCACGAGGCGCCCCGCCCCGGCGACACCTCGCTGATCTACCCCAAAAACGGCATGACCTTTGCCGCTTACGGCAAGGGCGCAAAGCCGGTGCTTTACGGCTCGATCGACGCAAAAGGTGCCGAAAACTGGACCCAGGTGGCCCCGAACGTCTATCGCTTTGCCACCCCCATTGAGCGGCGGTACGAAATTGCAAGCATCGTTTTTGACGAGGGCAAGGCCTGGGGCATCAAAATTCAGATGACCTACTCCAAAGACGAAAAAGACCTTTACACCATTCCTGCCTACCGTTCGCTGGCGTTGGAGAACGTGGAAAACGGTTTGACGACCTACGAAAAGCTCCAATCCTTCCCCCTGCGCACCGGCGAAGAACTGCAAACCTACGACCTCGGATTTTACCACAACGTGGAAACCGGCTACCTCTACCTCTACTCCGAGGGCGGCAACCCCGGCGAGCGCTTTTCCTCGATTGAGCTTTCGCGCGGGCAAAAGATCTTCCTTTGCGGAAACGTTCTGGATCTGACCTTCCTCAACCTGGATATGCGCTGTGCCGGCGAGTTCGGTATTCGCACCTCCAACACCCGCAACCTGGTGGTCAAAAACTGCCGGTTCTTCTTCATTGGCGGCGCGGTTCAGCCCGGTTTCGGGAAGACTTGGAGAAACTACGACACCCGCCTGGGCAACGCCATTGAAAACTGGGGTACCTGCAACGGAATGACGGTGGAAAACTGCTGGTTTGACCAGATTTACGACGCCGCCATTACCACCCAGGCAAACGACAACGTTCCGCAAACCCGGCAAATCTATAAAAACAACTTCATTTGCCGCGCCTACTACGGTGTGGAGCTCTGGACCGGCGACGGAAGCGAGGTCGACCGCCCGTTTATTGATTTTGACATTTCGGGCAACTATTTCCACGATTGCGGGCTTGGCCTTGCCACCACCCGCCCCGATAAACACGAGCGTGACGGCCTGCCCATTGACGGCTTTATCAAGTCCAGCCGCGGGCTTTACCGCGCCGAAAACGTGAAGGTGACGGACAATATAATCGACGGCGCGGCGGAAAAGATGTTCTACTGCACGCAGCCCGTTACCGCCGAAAACAAAAACGGGTTCCTGTTTGACCGCAACACCTATATTCACAAGCAGGGCGCCGTTTTTGCAGGGCTCCCGACCGATCTGCCCGCCGCGCTCGGCCAATACGCGGACGGAAAGTACCGGCTGGAAACCAAGGCCTACGCCTACGACGAGCAAACGATCGCCGCACTTGCCGCCGCCGGGATCGAGCCGAACGGCACCTTCTGGTACGAATAAAAGCGATACCGTATCAAAGCGAAAAAACAGCCGCAGGCGTTGCCTGCGGCTGTTTTTATGAAGAGGATCAACCTTTGAAATAGCCGATGTTGGAGGGCTTGCTGGGATCGAAGACCAGGTTGCAAATGGAAGCGACCAGATCGTAGATGCCAAAGGTGATGAGGCCCAGGAAAAAGTAAGCCAGCGTTCTGGACTTCCAGCCTTCCGGTTTGAGGGAAGTGTAATTGATGATCAGGCTACCGATCCAACCCAGGAAGAAGGTAAGCAGGAAACGAACGAGATTGTTGTTGTCTTTCATTTTCGAGTTCTCCTTTTTTGAATTTTTTAGGACACTATTATTTTACAAAATTTTACCGTTTTATGTTTATAATTATCTCAAATTGTGACATTATCCGTGCTTATTTCTGCTTTGCGTGCGACTTAATATGCGGCGCTTTTGCAGAACGACCGTAGGGGAGCGGATTGTTGGTGAGTTCCAGCAAATAGTCGGTAGAGGTTTGATAAAACTTTGCAAGGGCAACAAGAACATCAATGGGCAGTTGGCGTTGTTCGGTCTCGTACTGGGAATAGGTGTTTTGCCGGATGTGCAAATACTCGGCAAGCTCTTTTTGCCGAATATCCCGATCCTCGCGCAGTTCTTTCAGCCGCATAAACGTTCTCCTTTTTTCCTTATTTTATCCCTCTTCTGAAACAATTTTACAAAATCTCGCGTTGAGATATTGACAAATATCTCATATTGTGATGTAAAGTTCTTTTAGGGGTGGGGAGAGTTTGAGAGGGGCGGG
>CAMPBZ010000064.1 GCA_946641795.1 uncultured Clostridia bacterium | reverse complement strand
ATTACCATTTACGGCGCGGGACTTGCCGGGTGCGAAGCGGTATGGCAGGCGGTCCAGCGCGGCGTACCGGTCAAACTGGTGGAAATGAAGCCGCAAAAAATGACGCCCGCGCACCACACCGCCGGGTTTGCCGAGCTCGTTTGCTCCAACTCCCTGCGGTCGGATAGTCTTTCCAACGCGGTGGGGCTCCTCAAAGAGGAAATGCGCCGGCTCGGCTCGCTTGTGCTGGAAGCGGCGGACGCCACGCGCGTTCCCGCCGGCTCTGCGCTTGCCGTGGACCGCGAGCGGTTTTCGGCCTATATCAGCGACCGCATCCGCTCCCATCCGCTCGTTACGATCGAGGAGCGCGAGGCGAATTCGGTTGACCCCGACGAGATCAGCGTTATTGCCACCGGCCCCCTGACCAGCGACGCAATGGCGCAGTACATTGCCGGAACGCTCGGTTGCCCCGGTCTGCATTTCTTTGACGCCGCCGCGCCCATTGTGGATTTTTCCACGGTGAATATGGAAATTGCCTATTTTGCCTCGCGCTATGGCAAGGGCGACGCCGATTACCTCAACTGCCCAATGACCAAGGAGCAGTACGATGCCTTTTACGAAGCGCTGGTCACCGCCGAGGAAGCGACGCTCAAAGAGTTTGATAAAGAGTCGCAAAAGGACTTAAAAGTATTTGAAGGCTGTATGCCGGTGGAAGTGATGGCTCGGCGCGGGCGGGATACGCTGCGCTACGGCCCGCTCAAACCGGTCGGCCTGGTCGATCCCCGCACGGGGAAAGAGGCCTACGCCGTTGTGCAGCTGCGCCGCGAGAACCGCGAGGGAACAATGTTCAACCTGGTCGGCTTTCAAACGCACTTGACCTTTCCGGAACAGCGCCGGGTCTTCCGGCTCATTCCGGGGTTGGAAAACGCCGAGTTTTTGCGCTATGGCGTCATGCACCGCAACACCTATCTTTCCTCGCCGGGTCTGCTGTTGCCAACCTATGCCGTAAAGGAACGTCCGAACCTCTTTTTTGCCGGGCAAATGACCGGTGTGGAGGGCTATGTGGAAAGCGCCGGGAGCGGGCTGGTCGCCGGTCTCAACGCGGCAAAGCGCGCGCTGGAAGAGGCTCCGGTCATTTTCCCCGAGGAAACGATGATCGGCGCAATGGCGGGCTACGTCAGCCGCGGCGGAATGGGCGAGTTTGTCCCGATGAATGCCAATTTCGGCATCATTGCGCCGCTCTCCGTGCGCGTCAAAGGCGGAAAAGCCGCCCGCAACGAACGGCTTTCCGAGCGGTCGTTGGAGGCGCTTGCCGCGGTTTGCTTATAAACTTCCGAAAGGAGTCGGCTTTTTGCCGTCAATCGAAAGTATGAGGATTATTGTTGATGTTATGGGGGGAGACAAAGCGCCGGACGAAATGGTCAAGGGCGTTTGTCTTGCCGCCTCCGAATTCAACGCAACCTATATATTGGTCGGCGACCGCAAGGAAATTGAGCGGGTGGCCGAGGAAAACGGGCTGGATATCCGCCGGTTTGACATTGTTCACACCGAAGGGGTCATCACAATGGAGGACGATCCCGTTTGCGTGGTGCGCGCCAAAAAGGATTCCTCTATGGCAAAGGGCTTGCAGCTGCTTGCCGAGGGAGCCGGTGACGCTTTTGTCAGCACCGGGAACACCGGCGCGCTCTTTACCGGCGCTACGCTGATCGTCCGCAAGATCAAAGGCGTTCTGCGCGCCGGCATCGGAACGGTGCTTCCGTTCGCAAATCCCGTGCTCCTGCTGGATACCGGCGCAAACGTAACGGTCACCGAGGAGAATTTGGAACAGTTCGGTATGATGGGAAGCGCCTATATGAAAAAAATGTACGGCATTTCCGAGCCGCGCGTAGGGCTTTTGAACAACGGGAGCGAGTCCTGCAAAGGCACCGAGCTCCAACGCGCCGCCTACGGGTTGCTCACCGAAAATCCGGAGGTCAATTTCGTCGGGAACGTGGAGTCCAACACCGCTGTTTTCGGAGGGTGCGATGTTCTAGTTGCCGACGGGTTTACCGGCAACATCTTCCTGAAAGGCGTAGAGGGCGTTGGAAAACTGATGCTCACCAAGCTGAAAAACGTCTTTTACGCCAGCCCGGTCACCAAACTGGCGGCGCTGACGATGAAAAAACAACTGACCGATATGAAAAAGGAAATGGATCCGAACGAGCACGGCGGAGCGCCTATCCTGGGCATTTCCCGGCCGGTGGTCAAAGCGCACGGCTCTTCGGATGCCGTTGCCTTCAAAAACGCCATCCGGCAGGCCATTTCCTACGCCGATTCGGGCGTGATCTACGATCTTGCCGAAAGCGCCGCCGCTTTTGCCGAGCGCAAACGCGCGGCCGAGGAGCGCAAGCGGCAGGAAGCCGAGCAGGCATAAACAAAAAAACGAGAAAGGGGGAAGCCATAATGCCGCAATCGCTGGAAGAATTGCAAGCCCGCATTGGATATACCTTCCGCAATCCAAAATATTTGGAACGGGCGCTGACGCACTCTTCGTTTGCCAACGAAACGGGCGCGCACGACCATCATCTGCGCTGTAACGAGCGGTTGGAGTTTTTGGGAGACTCGGTGCTTTCCCTGGTTGCAAGCCGCTATCTGTTCGCGCGGTTCCCAAACTATAAGGAGGGCGAGCTTTCCCAGCTCCGCTCCCGCATTGTTTGCGAGGGCGCGCTCTGCGGCTACGCCAAAGAGATCAACCTTGGCGAATCGCTCCTGCTTGGCAAAGGGGAGCGCAAGAGCGGCGGCGCGCAAAAGCCGGCCATTTTAGCCGACGCTTTTGAGGCGGTGCTGGCGGCAATGTACCTGGACGCCGGAGAAAACGCGCTGGAACGGGTTTCGGATTTCCTGTTGCCGTTTTTGATCCGCGCCGTGGACGAGCAGGAAGGGCACGAATTGCTGGATAGCAAATCGCTTTTGTACAAGTTTATTCAGCAGGAAGCGCACGAGGAAACGCTACGCGATCTGGAATACCGCACGGTCGGCGCCGAGGGCCCTGACCACGCAAAAATATTCGAGGTGGAACTTTACCTGGGCTCCAACCGCATCGGGCACGGAAAGGGAACCACCATTCAGGAAGCCGAACAACAGGCGGCGGCCGAGGCTTTGGCGCTTTTCGGCATTGTCCGCTGATCATTCATAAAAAAGAGAACCCGAAAACGGAGGAAACGAGACCGTGTATCTGAAATCACTTGAAATGCAGGGCTTTAAGTCCTTTCCCGATAAAACCAAACTGATGTTTGACAACGGCGTAGAGGTGTCGGTCGGACTTGGAAACGAGACCAAGGGCGTTACCGTCATCATCGGGCCGAACGGTTCGGGAAAATCCAATATTGCCGACGCCATGCGCTGGGTTTTGGGCGAAATCTCTTCCAAAAGTTTGCGCGGAAGCAAGATGGAGGACGTTATTTTCGGCGGCGCCGACAGCCGCCGGCCAATGGGATACGCCGAGGTCTCGGTCACCTTTGATAACCGTGAAGAATTTGCGAAACTGCAATGCCCATATGATGAAGTTACCGTTACGCGCCGGTACTACCGCGCCGGCGACAGCGAATATTTCATCAACCGCAAAGCGGTTCGCCTGAAAGATATTTACGAGCTGTTTATGAACACCGGCATCGGGCGGGACGGCTATTCCATCATCGGCCAGGGCAAAATTGCCGAAATGGTCTCCCGCAAGAGCGAGGAGCGCAGGAGCGTGTTTGAGGACGCTTCGGGTATTGCCAAATACCGTCACCGCAAGGACGAGGCCGAGCGCAAGCTCGCCGGCGTAGAGGAAAATATGGCAAGGGCAAACGATATTTTCGCCGAGGTTTCGGCGCAGGTCGGGCCCTTGGAAAAAGAGGCTGAAAAAGCCAAGCGCGCGCTGGCGCTGATGGAGGATAAAAAGCGCGCCGACGTGACCATCTGGCTTTACGATACCGAAAAGATCCACGGCGAGCTGGAAGCGGCCGAGGAGGAGTTCCGCCGCGCCGCATTCGATCTGCAAAGCGCCGAGGAGGGCATTCAAACGCTGGAAGCACAGAACGGAAAACTGTTTGAGGCTTCGCAAAGCGGAAAGCTGGAATCCGAGCAACTGCTGCGCAAGATCCAGGAGCAAACCGAGGAATGCCACCGGTTGGAAAGCGAGGAGCGCGTTGCCGAAACCACCATTGCCCACGCCAAGGATCTGATCGCCGCCACGCAGGGCGCCATTGCCGGCGTGGAAAAATCCATCCGGACCGAGGAAGAGTCCTGCGCCGCCCACGCCGCAAAGATCGGCGAACTGGAAAACACGCTTGCCGGGCAGGAACAGGAGCGCGAAACGCTTACCGCCGAGCAAACGGCGCTGGCGCAAAAGGAGACCGAGCTCTCGGAGGTGATCGCGCAGGCGCTTGCCGACATCCGGGAGGCCGAAAACGAGGCCACCGACATCCGCGTTCGCGTTTCGGTGCTGGAAAACGCGCGTGCCACCGACACCGGCAAAAATTCGTCGGTCTTACAGGAGTTGCAAGGGTACCGTGAAACTTCCGAAAAGCTGAAAGGCCAGTGCGCCGCCAAGGAGCGCACCGTTGCCGGGTATGACGCCGAAATTGCAAACGCCGATGCCGCCGTTGCCGACGAGGAAAAGAAGATCGAGGCAATGGCCGAGCAGTTGCGCGCCGCACAAACCGAAAGCGCCAGCGCGCAGTTGCGCGTGGATTCGGCCGCGCAGAGAATTGCAACAATGAAGGCGATGGAGGAGCATTTCGAGGGCTATTCCGCCGCTGTCCGCTTTGTTATGAACCAGTACGAAGCCGGCGGGATCACCGATCGCTCCGGCGCTCCCTGCGGCAAAATTTACGGGCCGCTCTCCAAGGTGATTTCGGTGGAGGATCGCTTCATCGTGGCTATGGAGGTCGCCCTGGGCGCCAATTTGCAAAACATTGTGGTAGAGGATGAAGAAACGGCAAAGGCCGCAATGTTCGCGCTCAAACGCGGCGAGGCCGGCCGTGCCACCTTCTTCCCGCTCACTTCTATGAAACCGTCGGCTCCCACCAAGGAAATGACCGACGCCACCGGTTACGCGGGCTACATTGGCGTTGCCGATACGCTGGTCAAGACCGATGCAAAGTTCAAAAACGTGCTGTCCTCTCTGCTGGGCAGAACGGTGGTGTTTGATACCATCGACCACGCCAACGTTATGGCAAAGGCGCTGGGCTATCGCGTCCGCGTCGTCACGCTGGACGGCCAGCAAATCAACGTCGGCGGTTCCTTCACCGGCGGTTCTACCAAAACCGGTGCCGGCGTTCTCTCCCGTGCGGGCGAGATCAAGCGGCTGGAAGAGGAGCTCAAAAAACTCCGTGAGACCGCCGCAAAGCGCGAAAAGGAAGCCGCCGGACTGGCCGCACGACTGGAAGAAGCGGAAGCGGCAAAGAACGCCGCCGAGGATCGCAAGGAGCTCATCGCCGTCCTGCGCGCCAACGAGGCGGCGGCGCTGGAACAGTTGCGCGCCAAGCTGGACGCCAACAACACGCTCCTGGAAAAATTGAGCGCCGACACGCGCGAGCTGGAAGAGGCGCAAACGCGGTATGAGGAAGAGCTTGCCGCGCTGACCGCACAGGAAAAATCGGTGAGCGCCCGCATTCGGGAAATTACCGATTTCCGCGCCGAAAAATCGGCCGAGCATGGCGAAGTCGTCCTGCAAAAGGAAGAGATCGGCCGGAAACTGACCGAGCTCTATATCCGCACCAGCGAAACGCAAAAGGATATTGAAACCGAAACCACCCTCAAAGCAAGCGCCGAGGAGCGCCTGGCGGCATTGCACGCCGAACTGGCGGGCTATACCGAGCGCATTCGCGCCAAGAGCGAGGAGATTGCGGCCAAGAACGCCGAAATTGAAGCCGCCCGCGCCGCCCACCGTTCCGGCACCGCCGTTCTGGAACAGCTCAACGCGCAAAGAAGCAAGCTGGAAGAGGGAAACCTCGCGTTCGAGAAAAAGCTCAACGATCTCAACAGCCGTCTGCGCGAGCGGATGAACCAAAAGGAACTGATCTTCCGCGAGTACACCAAGTGCGAAAACCGCCTGAACAACCTGCGCGCTTCGCAGGAGCAGCTGGCAACCCGGCTTTGGGACGAATACGAAATGACGCGCGCCGACGCCGTTGCGCTCGGCTACCCGCCGCTCACCAAGGAGACCCGGCCGCAAATGCTGGCTCTGCAAACCGATTGCAAAAACAAACTGCGCTCCATCGGCCACGTGGACCTGGACGCCGTCAACAAGTATGCCGAGGTGCGCGAGCGGTACGACGCGATGAACGCCCAAATCACCGATTTGGAACAGTCCAAAAAGGATCTTTTGGAGATCATCAAGCAGCTGGAAACCGAAATGCGCACCGCGTTTGTAACTTCCTTTAACCAAATCAACGAAAACTTCGGCCGCGTTTTTGCCGAGCTTTTCGGCGGCGGTTCGGCCGAGCTTTCGCTCTCCGACCCCGAAAACGTGCTGGAAAGCGGCATCGAGATCAAGGCGGCGCCTCCCGGCAAGATCATCAAAAACCTGATGCAGCTTTCGGGCGGCGAGCAGGCGTTTGTGGGCGTTGCGCTCTTCTTTGCCATTTTGCAGGTCAATCCCACGCCGTTCTGCATTCTTGACGAGATTGAGGCGGCACTGGATGAAGTGAACGTCGAGCGCCTTGCACAGTACATCAAGCGCTATTCGCACGGTACGCAGTTTATTATGATCACGCAC
>CAMPBZ010000063.1 GCA_946641795.1 uncultured Clostridia bacterium | reverse complement strand
CTTGCAGTAATATTCCACCGGCAGGTGGGTTTCGGGGTCACGGTACAAGCCGATGTGGCCGACCTTTGCAACTGGGATCAGGCTCAACAGCCCGTCCACCATACCAAGACCTGCGCGCAGAATGGGAACGATTGCCAGCTTTTTACCGGCGATCATTTTTGCCTGCGTTTTGCAGATCGGCGTTTCAATGGTGATTTCCTCGGTGGGCAGGTCGCGGGTCAGCTCGTAACCCATCAGCATTGCAATTTCATCCAGCAGTTGGCGAAAATCCTTGGAACCCGTTTTCTTGTTTCTCATAATGGAAAGCTTGTGGGTGATCAAGGGGTGGTCAATAATGTGCAGTTGGCTCATATTTCTTCTCCTTCATTTTCAGGCCGTTTCGGCTATTCAAATAGATTATACAACCTTTTTCCTGTTTTTTCAAGTGCAATTTTCAAATTCGCCTTTATTTTTTTGATTTTTTCTTTACAATTTTGCAAAAGAATGATAGAATAGAAAAAAGACCTGTTTTTTATGGGGGAAGCAATGACCGATCAACCAACCGCCGGCATTTATACGCTGGGCTGCAAAGTAAATCAATACGAGTCCGAAGCGATTGCCGAGCGTATGCGCGCCGTCGGCTTTTCGGTGTTACCGCCCCAGGCGTGCTGTGACGTTTACATCATCAACACCTGCACGGTTACCGCCGAGTCCGATCGCAAAGCGCGCCAGTTTATCCGGCGCGCCGTCCACCAAAACCCCGGCGCTTACATTCTGGTGACCGGGTGCTTTTCGCAGGTCTCTCCCGCGGCCGTTGCGGCAATTCCCGGCGTGGATTACGTTTGCGGAAACGCCGAAAAGCAATCGGTGGTCGAGGCTGCGCTCAATTTAATCAAACAAGGCCGCAAAAACGGATCCCCTGCTCTGCAAACCGCCGCGCCCGACGCGAACGGCTTTGAGCCGATGTGCATTCGCCGGTTTGACCGCACACGCGCCTACCTGAAAATTGAGGACGGTTGCGAAAGCCGCTGTGCCTATTGCATTATTCCCGCGGCGCGCGGAAAGATCCGCTCCAAGCGCCCCGAGGACGTGGTTGCCGAGGTATCGGCGCTGACGGCCGGGGGATGCCGCGAAGTGGTGCTGACCGGCATTGAGACCGCCTCCTGGGGAAAAGATTTGAACGGGCTGACGCTGGCCGACCTTTTGGAGCTTGTGGACGCCATTCCCGGCATTGGCCGCGTGCGGCTCGGCTCGCTGGATCCCTCGCTGATCCGCCCCGCGTTTGTGGAGCGCATTGCCCGCCTGCATTCGCTGACGCCGCATTTTCACCTCTCGGTGCAAAGCGGCTCCTCCACGGTGCTGGCGCGTATGCGGCGCAAATACAACGCCGAAATGGCGCTGGCGGGGATGGAACTGTTGCGGAGCGCTATTCCCGACGTACAGTTTACCACCGATATGATCGTCGGCTTTCCGCAGGAGACCGACGCCGAATTTGAAGAAACGCTTGCCTTTGTTCGCAAGGCGCGCTTTTTGATGATCCACATTTTCCCCTACTCGCGCCGCAAGGGAACGCCCGCCGACACGATGCCGGGGCAAATCCCCGAAGCCGTCAAACGCGAGCGCGAAAAACGGCTTGCGCAGGCGCAGGCGGAAATTCGCCGCTCGATCCTGACCGGAATGATCGGCAAAACGGTCGAAGTCCTTTTTGAAACGCAGGAAAACGGCGCCTGGACCGGACACAGCCCCAACTTTTTGGAAGTGGTTTGCCGCTCCGACCTGCCCCTGCACGGAGAGATCCGCACGGTTCGATTGACCGAGGCCGACGGCGACCGCTGTTACGGCGTTCTTGCCGACAACTGACCGAAACAAACGCGAAAGGAACCCAAACCATGACCGAATGGAATGAAAATACCATCCTATCCAACTTTCGGAATTTGCGCGCCGGGCAGTTTGACCCTGTGCGGGAAACCTTCGGGGTCGATCTTTCGGATGAATTGCTGACGGCCTGCGCCGTTCATTGCGCGCTCGTTTTGCGCCGCGATCCGACGGTGGGAGAATTGAAGCTTTGGAACCGCCTGGCCGGAATGCCCTCCCCGCTCCGGGAGGCAACGCTTTCCTCTATGGAAACCGAAAGCGCCGCCATTGCCGAAACCTACGCCGATATGATGGAAAAGCACCGCGAGCTTGCCCCCGGCGGGGAGCCGCTCACGCTGGCCGGGGCGCTGGATCTGGCCTCCGATGCGCTGGAACGCGGTGGAAAAGAACGCCGGCTCAAAGGTCTGCTTCCCAATTTGACCAACCTGCTTGCGGCTCCTTTTGCCGCGGCCGGGATCGGGGAGGAAAACGCGCCCGCCTTTTTATCGCTCTGTGCGACCAATACCCGCGTTTCCCACGCCGAAGCGGGCGACCTCTGCCTGCTGGTTGACCGCGGAGCGCTTCCGCGTTACGACTTTTGGGAGGCTTTGCTCCCGCTTTTGGAAAGCGAAAAATTACAGGCGAAACTGCGCGCCCTGCTTCCCGTTACCGAAACCGGCGTACTCCCGGCGCTGCTCTCCTGCTTTGACGGCCTGACGATCGACCTTTCGCAACTGCAAACGCCCGCCCCTTCGCCGGAGATCCTTGCCGGCGCGCTGAATGGCGCCTGGATTTTGGCTTTGCCAAAGCAGACGGCGCCCGAACTTGCGGAACTGCTACGCTCCCGCGGGCTTTTCTGTCGGATTTTTGCGGAGCTGACGAATGCAAAACAGGTTCGTATTCTGGGCGGCCGACCGATTACCGAAAGCACCGATTTTTTGCGCTCGCTCTTCTTCCGGCGCTCGGATTTTGCAATTTCCTTGCAAGCCAACCTGAAACCGGCGCCTGTTTCCCACCGGCCGCGCGCCGGCTTTGCCTGCCGGTTTTTGCCGTTTGAAAACGCGGCCGCGGATGTAGTCGCCGCGCTGGGCGTTTCGGCTTCCTCTGCCTCTGCCAAGCTTTCGGAGCGCGCGTTTCCAACCTCCGTTCTGACCGCGCTCGTTCCCATTCTTTCCTGCGCGCTTGCGGGTGTGGACTATTCCGAAATGCGGTTGGCGGCGGAGCTGGCGCTCCCGAACGCCGGATTTCCCGACCCTGCCGCCGCGTTTGCGGCCGCGATCGGTCTTTACCGCGTACAGGCAGAGCTTGGAATGCCGGCCGCGCAAACAAAAATTGTAGAAACGGCGGTCAAAGCCCCGATTTTCAGCGTGTTCGCGCTCGGAAAAGGCGGTGCGGCTCCGGCTTGCAAACTGACGGGCGCCGACTCCAAAATCTATCTGATCCCGGTTTCCTTCTCCCCGGAAGGATTGCCGGATTTTGCGGCGTTGCGCCTTTTGCTTGAAGATCTTGCCGCGCAGGCACGGCACGGCGTGATCCGCTCGGCGCGCGTCGTCCTGCAAAAAGCACCGAAAAAGGTTCTTGCCGAAATGCAGAGCGAAACGCTCCGCGCCTGCCCCGGCGAAACCGTCCGGGCGCTCGGCAAGCCGCTCGCCCTCGGCGTTTTGCTGGAATCGGTTTACGAAATGCCCTTTGATTGCGTTGCCACCGTTGAGGAACTGCCGCAATCCGATCCGGCCGCAACCGCGGAGCCGGAAGACCTTGCCACACAGTTCCAAATTCCGAAAGGCAACGGCCTGATCTGGCGCGCCGCGCCGGAAATTGTACTGTTCGCCCCGGCAAACTGCCCCGACGCCCCGGCGCTGGCGCAGTATTTGCGCAGCCTGGGCAACACGGTCAAAATCTTTGAAAAAAGCGAAAAAAATCTGTTCCTGCGCGCGGTGTTGACGGCTTCGGCGGTCTTTTGCCTGCCCGGAGCGCCGCTGCCCAAGGGCAAAAAAGCGGATTTTGCGTTCTCGATCCTGCACAAAAACGGCGGTGAAATTCGCATTTTGCAAAAAAATTCGCGCAAAAAGTTTTGAAAAAATTTGAAAAAACTCTTGCAATCCTTTGGAAGATATGATATAATACAAAATGCTGTGTTATATTTTGCCCCGTCGCGATGGGATTTTTGCGGCGGTGAAGCGTTTAGTAGGAGGTGTCAAAATGGCAAAATGCTGCATTTGCGGTAAAGGAGTTGTGTTCGGTCAGAACGTTTCCCACTCCCACCGGAAAACAAACAGAACCTGGAAACCCAATATTCGCAAAATCAGACTGGACGGCGAAAAAGCGATCAACGTTTGTTCCCGTTGCCTTCGCACCCTGAGAAAGGCTTAATGCCGGGTGCGCATAAAGAGATGCGGCAGGCACCCTTGTGTCCTGCCCTTTCTTTTTTGAAATCACAATTTTAGAGGATCGGTTTTTATGGAAGTAGAAAAGCAACTGCGCATCAACGCGCTTGCAAAAAAACAGAAAGAGGAAGGGCTGACGCCCGAGGAAGCCGCCGAGCAAAAGGCCTTGCGCGAAGAATACCTTGCCGAATTTCGCGCGCGGCTGAAAAACACGCTGGACAATACCGTTGTGCAGGAGCCGGACGGAACCCGCATCCCTTTGAACAAATTTCGCAAAAAATAAGCGCGCGCCTTTGAAAATATTGCAAAAAGGGTTTACAAAATACCGCGCGAATGTTATAATCAAAGTGTAGAAAAAACGGAAAACGGAGGTTGAAAATATGAAATTGCCCTTGCAAATTTTTTCTGCCTCCGTTGCCGAAACCGAGCAGCTCGGCGCAAGCCTTGCCGCCGCAATGCTCGCCGACCGTTCCCTGCCGCCTTTTTTGGCGCTTTACGGGGATTTGGGCGTTGGCAAAACGGCGTTTGTGCGCGGGTTTGTCTCGGTTGTCTCGCCAAATTCGGCGGTGCGCTCCCCCACCTTTGCGCTGGTACGCGAATATCCGGCAAAGCCCCGCCCGGTCTTTCACTTTGATTTTTACCGGGTAGACAGCGAGGAAGACCTGATTTCCGTCGGGTACGACGATTACCTTGCGCGCGGCGGCATTTGCCTTTGCGAATGGAGCGAAAAAATTGCCGAATTTCTGCCGCAGGAGCGTTTGGAAATCACCATTCGGAAGGACGACCCCTCGGCGCCCGACCACCGGGAAATTACCATTTTGCAAAGGGGGAAAGACGAATGATCGTTTTGGCGGTTGAAAGTTCGGCCGTTGCGGCGTCGGTCGCCCTGCAAAAGGACGAGCATCTTTTGGCGGAGCTGACGCTGAACCGCGGAAATACGCACAGCGAAAATCTGCTCCCAATGGTAGAAACGCTGTTGCAACGGCTGGATCTGACGGTGGACGATATAGACCTTTTTGCCGTTTCGACCGGCCCGGGTTCCTTTACCGGTGTGCGCATCGGCGTTGCAACGATCAAAGGCCTTGCCTTTGGAAAAGGCAAACCCTGCGCCGGCGTTTCCACGCTGGAAGCCCTTGCCGAAAATCTTGCCTTCCTGCCGGACGGGCTGATCTGCCCGGTGATGAACGCCAGAAGAAACCAGGTTTACACCGCCCTTTTCCGCGGCGGAAAGCGCCTGTTGCCCGACGCGGCCATTTCGGTTGCCGAACTGGAAGAAGCGCTTGCCGCCTATGACGAGCCGGTTTGGTTCGTTGGGGACGGGTACGAACTGGTAACTGGTCAAATCAGGCACCCCTACCATTCCCTGCCTGAACGGTTGCGCCTGCAAAGCGCCGCCTCGGTTGCCGCGGTTGCCCTGCGGTACGCCAAAGAAGGAAATACGACCGACGACGCCCGTCTCTTTCCGGTTTACCTGCGCCCCTCGCAGGCGGAGCGGACGCGCGCCGAGGCTTTGAAAGCACAAGAAGAAAATCAATAACCCATTGGGAAAGGAAGCAAAACTATGGAAAAGAAAATCACCATCGGCTCCGATCACGCCGGATACGCTTTGAAAATCAAAATCATCGCCCACCTTAAAGAGCTGGGCTGGGAGGCAATTGACGTTGGAACCGACAGCGAAGCAAGCTGCGACTATCCCGTTTTTGCCGACGCCGTTTGCAAAAACATTCAAAACGGTACCACCAAGCTGGGCATTTTGATTTGCGGGACCGGAATTGGAATGTCGATGGCCGCAAATAAACACCGCGGCATTCGCGCCGCCGCCTGCTCCGACGTTTTCAGCGCCCGCCTGACGCGCGCGCACAACGATGCGAACATCCTCTGCTTTGGGGAGCGCGTGGTTGGTTACGGCGTTGCCTGTGACCTTGTGGACGCATTCCTTTCCACCGAGTTTGAAGGCGGAAAGCACCAGCGCCGCGTGGATCTGTTTATGCAGTTGGAAAAGACCGAGTTCTGATTTGGTAAAAATCCGGGAAAGGAGACGGCGCTTATGAAAAAGGTGATCCGTGGCGCATCAAAGGTCTACGACGTGTACCAAAACCTGACGGTGAAAAACTACACCACCGCGCTGATCCTTGCCGCGGGCGCTTCCTCGCGTATGGGCGCGGCCGTTTCCAAACAGTTTTTGGCGGTTTCGGGCATCCCTGTCCTTGCACGGACGTTGCTTGCCTACGAAGAATGCCCGCTGATCCGCGAGATCGTTGTCGTCGCCCGCCCACAGGAAAAGCAAGCGGTGCTGAACTTGATTGCGGAATACGAGATCTCCAAATGCAAAACGGTGGTTCCGGGCGGTGTCGACCGCGCGGAGTCGGCGCGGAACGGGCTGAACGCCGTGAGCGCCAACACCCGGTTTGTTGCCGTTGCCGACGGCGCGCGTTGCCTGACAACGCCGTTGCAAATTGCCCGCGTTTGCCTTTGCGCCTATAAAAACAAGGCCGCTTCAGCCGGCTATCCCATTACCGATACGGTAAAGCGGACGGGGGTGCTTGGCAACGTGAAAGAAACGGTGGAGCGCGAAAACCTTTGGGCGGTTCAAACACCG
>CAMPBZ010000062.1 GCA_946641795.1 uncultured Clostridia bacterium | reverse complement strand
TAGAAAATGCAGGGCACGGGGTTGAGCGTATGGCTGGTTTTGGCCTTCATTTTGCCGTTTTTATCCAGCTTGGGCTGACCCGTCTTTTTGTCCATTTCAAACATTTCGTCGGCGTTCCCGTGGTCGGCGGTGATAATGGCAACGCCGCCCAGCGCGTCCACCACCGGCAAAATTCTGCCCAACTGCAAATCCAGCGCTTCCATCGAGCACCGGGTTGCCGCCAGCGAGCCGGTATGCCCCACCATATCGCCGTTGGGGAAATTGACGCGCAGAACCTTATACTTGCCCGATTGCAGGCATTCGATGAGTTTATCGGTGATCTCGGCACACTTCATCCAAGGGCGCTGTTCAAACGGAACGACATCCGAAGGGATTTCAATATAGGTTTCCAGCTTTTCATCAAACTTGCCCGACTTGTTGCCGTTCCAGAAATAGGTGACATGGCCGTACTTTTGCGTTTCGGACATTGCAAGAACCGGGATGCCGGTGCCGGCAAGGTACTCGCCCATCGTATTGGTGATTTCGGGCGGAGAGACGAGATATTTTTTGGGAATGTGCAGGTCGCCGTCGTATTCCAGCATTCCGGCAAATTTGACCTTCGGCACGCGCACGCGATCGAATTTGTCAAACTCCCCTTCGGGCGCGTCAAAGGCGCGGGAAATTTCAATGGAGCGGTCGCCGCGGAAGTTGTAGAAGATGACGCTGTCGCCGTCCTCCACCGTTCCCACAGGCTTGCCGTCCTTTGCGATCACAAAAGCGGGCAGATCCTGGTCGATGACGTGCAGTTCCTTGCGGTAGGTTTCCACCGCTTCGGCGGCGCTTGCAAACTGCCGCCCCTCGCCCAGCACGTGGGTCTTCCAGCCGGCCGCCACCATTGCCCAGTTGGCCTCGTAGCGGTCCATGGTGATCTGCATTCTGCCGCCGCCGGAGGCAATGCAAATATCAAAATCCGGCGCACGGAGGGTATCAAGAAAGTCCTCAAACGGGAGAATGTAGTCAAGCGCCGAGGTCTCGCCAACGTCGCGGCCGTCCAGCAAAATATGCACGCGCACTTTGCCAACGCCCTCTTTTTTGGCCTCGGTCAGCATTGCTTTGAGGTGGTCGATGTGCGAGTGAACATTGCCGTCCGAAAACAGGCCGAGAAAATGCAACGTACTGCCGTTCGCCTTGACGTTGCCCACAAGCTCCTGCCAAGTTGCCGAAGCGAACATTTTGCCCGAGGCAATGGAGTTGGACACCAATTTTGCCCCCTGCGCAAACACCTGCCCGGCGCCCAGCGCGTTGTGGCCGACCTCGCTGTTGCCCATATCGTCGTCCGAGGGGAGACCGACCGCGGTGCCGTGCGCTTTGAGCGCGACCATCGGGTACTCGGCCATCAGGCGGTCCAGGTTGGGCGTATAGGCGCTTTTGACCGCATTGGAAATGGTATCCGGTGCAAGACCGACGCCGTCCATTACAATGGTGAGCACCGGGCCTTTGACACCGTCAAATTGTTTGCTTTTGGTTAATTTTTTCATTGTTTTTCCTCCGAAAAAAGGCATTTTTTCACAAATAATATTATAAAGCAAAGCGCTCCGGATTGCAAGTGGGTTTGTGATTTTTTTTGCAATTTTTGCAAAATCCGCGGCTTTTCATCTTGCTTTTTTCCAAAAAAGGTGTATAATAAAAATCAGCACACGAAAAAGGAGATTTTTAACTATGGCAGAAGGCTGCACTCACGATTGTTCCACCTGCTCCGAGAATTGCTCCTCCCGGGCGGAAAACCTGAAATTGCCGGCAAACGCGGCAAGCGCGATCAAGCACGTTATCGGCGTTGTCAGCGGCAAGGGCGGCGTTGGCAAATCGCTCGTTACCGCTATGCTTGCCGTTCTTTTGCGCCGCGAGGGCTACCGCGTAGGCATTTTGGACGCGGACATTACCGGCCCCTCCATTCCCAAAGCGTTCGGAATGAAGAACGTGGAAATTTACGGTGACCAGAGCGGGATGATCCCCGCCGCGAGCAAAACCGGGATTGATATGATCTCGGTCAACCTGCTCCTGGGCGACGAGACCAAGCCGGTAGTCTGGCGCGGCTCGCTGATTGCGGGAACCGTTCAACAATTCTGGCAGGAGACCATTTGGAACGTGGACGTTCTTTTGGTGGACTGCCCTCCCGGAACCGGCGACGTTCCGCTCACCGTTTTTCAAACGATGCCGGTGGACGGCGTTGTGATCGTTTCCAGCCCGCAGGATCTGGTCTCGATGATCGTCAGCAAGGCGGCCAATATGGCAACGATGATGAACATTCCCGTACTGGGGCTGGTGGAAAACCTTTCCTATGTAAAATGCCCCGATTGCGGCAAGGAGATCAAGGTGTTCGGCGAGAGCCACATTGAGGAGATTGCGCAAAAGTTTGGTTACGACCTGCTCGCGCGCATTCCGATGGATCCCAAACTTTCGGCGCTGGTTGACCGCGGAATGATCGAACTGATGGAAAATGATTACCTTGACGAGGCGGCTCGGAAAATCATTGAAAAATTGAACCTGCAACCGGCGGAATAACCCCGCCACCGCAAAAGCGCGGCGCACTTGAAAAAGTGCGCCGCGCTTTTTTATGCCTGGAACAGGGAGGCGCAGAACGACCGGGTAAAAGTTTCTTTCGCGCCGAAATCCATTGCGCGGATATAGATCTCCTCGATGGAAAAATGCGCCTCGCTCACGCGCAAAAAGCAGTCCGCCGCTCCCCGAAGCATTGCGCGGCGCATCCGCTCGGCAAAATTGAGCTCCTCCCGGCCGCTATGCATCGCGCCGGTGTCCACAAACCGGCGCATACTGATTTTGCGGCGGGTTTCTTTGCCCCCGCCCTCAAACGCAAGGAAGGCAACACCCGCGTTTTTGAAAAAAATTCCATCCAACCGGTCGGGCAAAAGCGGATGGTAGGAAACGCGCACCGATAGCTTTTTCCGCTTGGCAATTTCGTAAAGCGCGCCCAGGAAGAGCGCCGCGCTCCCGCGGCAATCCTCTACAAAATAGGCCGTTTTTGCGTTTGCGTAGTAGGTATCCAGCGTGACCATTCCGCGCATTCCGACCGACCGGGCAAGCGCGATTTGCTCCTCGAAAGCATCCTCTTCGGGAATTTGGCGCATCCATTTTTCGGCAAAGGCGTACAGCGCCTTTTTGCGCAGATAGGGCTCGACCAGCTCGTCGCGCGTGGCCGTGATCTCGCCATAAGCGGCAAGGTAGCGGTAGGCCATTCGGTAGGCCTGCTGTTTGCGGCGGTTTTGCCCGGCAATTTCCTCCGCCCTTGCGCGAAGAAGCGCTCCGTTCCAGAAAGAGCCGAGGTTGATGAGCTCTTCGCGGTACCCCGGCCGGTTCGGCTCGTAAACGTGGGGTGCCGTGGCGTCCAGCAGTGCAATGCCCTCCTCGCCCGGCTTGGTCAGGATCACGCCGTCCAGCGAATTGGGATCGGAGGAGCAGTAGATCAATTCCGGATGCCATCCGCATTCGGCGCCCCGCTCGGCAACGGTGCGCAAAAAGCGGCTCTTTCCGGTTCCCGGCCCGCCTTTTACGGCGTAGAGCCGGCCGATGCGCGCGCTGTCAAAACAGGCGGAATAGTAGCTTTGAAAGCCGCGGACGCTGTTGGAGGCCGCAAAATAGGCATCCTCGCCGGTGGAGCGAATGGTAAAAATCGCTTTCGTTTTTTTCATTTTTCTTTCCCCCTATGTCAGTTTTTTTGCAAAAAAGGAAAAAGCCCATCCTTATCCTATGCGAAGGCTTGCAAAAAAGTTCTATTCTTCTGCTCGTCCGCATAAAATCGGACAAAGGGGGGATCAAAGATGCGGATCATTGAACGGAAGCCGAAAAAAGAGCTGTTGCCGCGCGAGCTGGCCGGGCTGTTGCCGCCGCGGCTTTGCGAGGCGATTGCCGGTTGCGGTGCGGAACGGGCGGAGGAAATTCGCATTCACGCCGGCCGGCTGACCACCGTGACCTGCGGCGGTAAAAACTACGCCACGGGCGTTCTGCTCTCCCCCGACGAAGTGGCCGGGGTCTTCTCGGCAATGTGCGGCGGCTCGATTTACGCCTACCAAAGCCGTATTTGCAAGGGCTATCTCCCCCTGCCCGGCGGCGTTCGCGTGGGCGTTTGCGGAAGCGCCGCGGCGGAGGGCGGACAGGTGATGGGTGTTGGGGAGATCAGCGGGCTGGTGATCCGATTGCCGCATTGCCACCGGGTTTCGGCCGAGCCGCTCTTAACCCTGATACGCGCGGCGGCGGGTACCGGCGGCATTCTGATCTTTTCGCCCCCCGGCGTTGGAAAAACGACCTGCCTGCGCGCGGCGGCAAAAGCGGCGGCCGCGCCGGCGGGCGGGTTGCGAACGGTGATTATTGACACGCGGGCCGAATTTGCAGGAACGCTGGAAGGCGAGGAGCTTTTGCTGGATATTTTGGTGGGCTACCCGCAGGAAACCGGCATTGATATTGCCGTGCGCACGCTGGGCGCCGAGCTGATCGTTTGCGACGAGATCGGCACCGACGCCGAGGCGCAAGCCCTGCTTTTGGCGGCAAACCGAGGCGTTCCCGTCCTCGCCTCCGCCCACGCGCGTTCTTTTGCCGAACTGCTTGCGCGCCCGGGAATTGCAAACCTCCACCGTGCAAACGTGTTTGCCGCCTACGTCAAGCTCTTGCGCAATTCGGCCGGCGGGTTTGATTATGTGATCCGGTCGCGGGAGGAAGCCGATGACAATACTTAAACTGCTGGGGGTATTCCTCCTTCTCGGCGCGGGCGGCTTTGCGGCCTCGGTGACCGTCAATTTTGAAAAGCGGAAGGCCGCGGTTCTGGCCGGCTGGTCGGATCTGATCTTCTACATCCGCGCGCAGGTGGATTGCTACCTTTTGCCCCTGCCGCAAATTATGGAACGGGCGGATCGCGCCCTGCTGGAAGCCTGTTTTTGCCGGCAACCGCACCCCGACCTGACAGCGGTCTATCACGCCTCGCAGATCTATCTGGATACCGAGGCGCGGCGCCTGCTTTCCTCTTTTGTGCGCGAATTCGGCTACGGCGGGCGCGAGGAGCTTTTGCGCCGGTGCGATTACGATATTGCCGCACTGGGGCAGTTGCGCGCAAAACGGATGGAGGAGTTCCCCGCAAAGGCGCGCGTAATGGTTGCCGTTTGGATGGGAGCGGCGCTCCTTCTTTCCATTTTGCTTTGGTAAACCCAAAAAACAGGAAGGCGGAAGAGAATGGATATTTCTTTTATTGTAAAAATTGCCGGCGTTGGCATTTTGGTTGCCGTTGCGGCTCAAATTCTTTCCAAAACCGGCAGAGACGAGCAGGCAATGTTTGTAACGATTGCGGGGATCTTGGTGGTGCTGATGCTTCTGATCAGCCAGATCCGCGATCTGTTTGACCTGGTGACCTCGGTTTTCGGCATCGGATGACGGCAAAGAATGGACAGCGCAAAAATTTGCCTGGCGGGCGTTGCGGTGGTTTCGGCCGCCGTGATCCTCAAAAAATGGAACGCCGATTTTTTGCCGCTTTTGCGGCTGGCGGCAACCGTTTTGTTTGCCGGCACCATCCTTGCAATGGCCGCGCCGCTGGTCTCCTACCTCCAACAGTTGACCGAAACGGCCGGCATTGCCCCCTATGCCGCCTTTTTGCTCAAAGCGCTGGGCATTGCCGTACTGACGCAGATTTGCGCGGATATTTGCCGCGACGCGGGCGAGGGCGGGATTGGCGCCGGGGTGGAGCTTGCCGGAAAGATCGAAATTTTGATTTTGTGTCTGCCGCTGATGAACGAGATCATTTCCACGGCAAAGGCGCTGTTCACCGTTGGCGCCTGACGCGGCGGCTTGCCGTTTGTTTGCTGTTTCTTGTTTTGATCGGCGCGCTTTTTCCGCTCGGCGTTTTTGCCGAAGAAGAGCCTTCCGAAACGCCGCCGGACGAGTTCCTGGATTTTCTTGCGGCCGTGCCGGAAGAGATTGCCGAACTGCTCCCGCCCGGTCTTTTTTCGGAAAACACCGGGGAAATTGCCGAAGAACTGCAAAAAATGAGCAGTTTTTCCAATCTTGCCGCCACCGCCGGCGCCCTGCTGGGCGAGCTTTTGGGGAATGTTCTGCCCACCTTTTGCACGGTGATTGCCCTTTTGCTGTTGAGCGCGCTCTTTGCGGCGGTGCGCACCTCGCTGGGGAGCGAGGCGGTTGCGCAGGCATTCTCCTTTGCCTCCTCGCTGGCTCTGCTCTCGGCGCTCCTGACCCAAACCTACGGGCTGGTGGAGGCGGTAACTTCCTATTTTGACCGGCTCAACCGGCTGACCGCGGCGGTCATTCCGCTTTCGGGCGCGCTTTGGGCAATGGGCGGGAACGTAACGGCGGCAAGCGCTTCCTCGGCGGGGCTTTCCGTTTATTTGACGGTGCTGGAAGAGGCGGTTGGCAACAGCATTCTCCCCTTTTGCGGGTTTTGTATGGCGTTTGCCGCCATTGGCGCAATGAACGGGAATTTGCGCTTCGGCACGCTGATCGGCTCCCTAAAAAAGCAATACACGATTTTTCTTGCCGGGCTGATGACCCTGCTTCTTGCAATGCTTGGCTTTCAAACCCTGCTGGCCGCCAAAAATGACAGTCTGGCAATGCGCGGCGCAAAATTTGCCGTTGGAAACCTGGTGCCGGTGGTGGGCGGTTCGGTCTCGGAGCTGGTGCGAACGGTCAGCGCCGGCGTTTCCTACCTGCGCGGAACGCTGGGGCTTTGCGCGGTTTTGCTGATTTTGTTTTCGCTGGTCCCCGTGCTTTTGCGGCTTTGGCTTTCCGGGCTTTGCTGGCAGATCGGCGCCGGGATTGCCGACCTGCTGGGGTGCGAGACCGAGAAAAAACTGCTGGACGAGGTCGCCTCGCTTTGCGGCTATCTGCTTGCCGCCGCCAGCATTT
>CAMPBZ010000061.1 GCA_946641795.1 uncultured Clostridia bacterium | reverse complement strand
GTGAGGTTTAGAAAGTAAGTAGAAACGGGTTTTGATTACCCAAGAACCGGAACCGCGCACTGCGCGGCCGGGCGGAGCAGAAAACAAAATCCCTTTCAAAAACTCCCAAAACCTGTTTGGGAGTTTTTTGAAAGTGGGGGGACGAGTGCGACCGCCGCCGGCGGCGGGAGAAGGGAGCGCGAGGAGTGGCCGCAGGTCGAAAAGCGCAAGGATCAGCGCGGATGCGCCCGCAGCGATTTTCGGGAACCGCAACAGGATAGCGCGAGGGGGAGATGGCATCTTTGCGGCGTTACAAGATCGTTTCCACAAACCAAGAACCGGCGCCCGGCTTGCCGGGTTTTTGCAAAAAAGTTTTCTCCCCCTCGCGGCCTTCCCACCCTCGCTCCCTAAATCTCAAACAATTTTGCGAATTTGGGGAAGAGGGGTTTGGTGACGAAGAGTTTATCAAAGCCTTTTGAAAAGAGGCCGATCAAGGTGCCGTTGCAGGCGGTCATAGCCAGGGTGCCCCAGCCGATGCCGATCAGGCGGCCGAACAGGGCGAACGAAAGGACGACCGAAAGAACGAAAAAGGAAAGGTCGAAGAGCGTTTTGGTCAGACCCTCTTTCAGCTTGTAGCGCGCCACGATGGCAATGACGAAAAAGTCATACACCTGCGCGTAAAGATAGGACTTGAAAAACAAGGCGACCGAAAGCGAGGTCAGCACCATTCCACCGGCGAGAAGCGCGATGCGGGCGGGCAGGGGCAGGCTTTCGGGCGGGGTGATGGCCGCGTTGAAGAGCGGGATGAACCGCTGAAAAGCGTCCAGCACCAGCCCGTAAACCAGACAGCACAAAAACGAGGAGAGATAGACGAGCTTGAAGCGCCGGACAGAGATGCAGAGCGCCACGAACAGAATGCCCTGCAAGAGGTACTCCGCCTGCCCGAAGGAGAGGAAGGAGAACTTTTCGCTGACGAGATAGGCCGGGCAAACGATCATGGAAACGCCAAGTCCCGCCGCAACGGTCATACAAACCGAAACCGCCATCAGCACCAGGGCAAACAGCCAAACAACCTCGCCCGGCAGGGAGAGCCGCCGGTCGGCGGCCGGGAGCGGCGCGGTCTCTTCCGGGCGGTTATTCATCGTCGTGAATGCAAATCAGCTCTTTCGCGTAGGGGAGGCTTTCAATCCATGCGCAAAGGGTGTGCCACTCGGCCAGTTTGTGGTTTCTGCGGGCGTAGTACATATTGGTCAGCACCTCATAGTTCAGGGTGACGGTGCGCATTTGGTTGTAGGAAGAGGGAAGCGTTTGGATCATATTGTGCCAGGCCTGCTTGTCCGATTTGTCGGCCAAAAACTTTTGGCGCTCGGCTTCCAGATAGGCGATAACGGTGTCCAGAACGGCAAGCGCTCCGGCGTCCATCCGGTCGTGCGAAAAATCGTCGCGCGTAAAGGGGGCGGCGTGGATTTTGTGCATGGTGGAGCAGGAGTTTGCAACGGTGCCCACCTTGTAGGTGTCAAACTCTTTCCACCAGTAAAGCGGCGCGGTAATATCCACCGAAACAAAGACCATACGCAGATATTTGCGGTGGTCGCTGCCGGCTTTGGCAAGGCGGGCGGCAAGGTCCAGGTCGTTCGGGCCGAGGACGTAGTTGCCGGCTTCGTCGTAGCTGCTGTCGGTGCGGCCCCAGCTGTTCATCGGGTTGCGCGCGCCGCGCAGAGCGTTTTCAAAATTCATTACCTGTGTGCGTTCCAGTTTGATCATTCTTTCTCTCTCCTTTATTTGATAAACTTTTCAATTTCGTTCCAAAGGTCGCCCGGCGTTGGGGCAACGCGGTCGGCGCCGGCGGCGTACAAAGCCTTAACGCCGGCAAATCCCCAGCCCGCGCCAACGAACGCCATACCGGCGTTTTTCGCGGTTTGAACGTCCACGTCGCTGTCGCCCACCAGCAGGCAATCGGAAAGGGGAACGCCCAACAGCCCCGCAATTTTTTCGGGCAGATAGGGGTCGGGTTTTCCGGGTTTTCCTTCCTCAAAACCGACCACCGCGTCCACTTCGCCGTTCGGGAAGAGCCGGCGCGCAAGCCCCTGCGTCATTTCGTCTGGCTTGTTGGAAAGAATGCCAACGCGCGCCCAGGGGCGGATTTTTGCCATTGCCTCGTAAATGCCGGCGTAGGGCTTTTCGGTGTGCAGATAGACGCGGCGGTAGCAGGTCTCGTAAAGGGCGAAGGCGCGATCCACCGCCTCGTCATCGCCGCGCGCCTCCGCGGGCATTGCGTTGCGGATGAGTTCGCGCGCCCCGTGGTTGATAAAATCCTTTACCGTGTGGTGTGCGGGATAGCCGAGGAGCACCAGGGTGGTGTTTACGGCCTCGGTCAAAACCGGAATGGTGTCGGCAATGGTGCCGTCAAAATCAAACAGAATGGCTTTCATATCGGTTCCTTTTGCGTTGTGTTTCCTATATTATAGCATACTTTTGCCGTCATTTCCACCTTTTTTGCAATTTTTTATTCCAAAAAAGTTGCCTCCTGCGCTTTGCAAGAGGCAACGTTCACCTGTTCACTTTTCACGCTTCGCTCTTCACTTGCCGGCGGCAAAATGCCGCCGGCAATCCAGCCGATCAGCCGTTGCAGCAGTTGCAAACAAAGATGAGCGCCAGAATGACGAGCCAGACCCAGTTGTTGTCAAGCAGGTTGCACAAACAAGTATTATTCATAAAACCGGTAATCCTCCACGCAGATTGGGAAAAGGGAAGCTGAATTTCCTTTCCCTGCTACCAGTGTATGTCGAGTTTGGTATTTTGTGCGCGAAATCGGTCGCCGAAAATGCCGAAAACTTATCCCGTGTCCGCGTCAAAGTGCAAAATTTGCCGATTTTTGCTGCCAAAAAGGCAAAAATCGCAAAAATTTTTACCGTTTGAATGTTGACATTGCTTTTTTTATATGATATAATAAGCTCGATATAGTGTAAAGGCGGAAGAATGCCTTTTTTCTCACACGGGTGCGCGCGAAACCCGCACAGGGGCGCAAACCTCGCGCTAAAAAACCGCAAACTCCGCGCTAAAAAACCGCAAACTCCGCGCTAAAAAACCGCAAACCCCGCCGTTTTTCCGTACCCCATTCGTTTTCAATGCAAAATTTTTATAGAAAGGTCGAGAAACAAATGAAACAGCAAGTCAAACTTTCTCAAAGCCCGGCTTTCCGGCTCTTTGCGCTGGTGTTGGCTGCGGTCCTGCTCGTTGGCTGCCTGGTTCTTCCGGCCGCCGCCGACGCGGACCCCGTTACCATTACCCGCTTGGAGTGGCAGAACGCCGAAGATCTTGTATATGGGGAGGCGGATCGCATCTCGGTCGTTGCCTATGACGCGGACGACACCGCCTACTACGGCGCTTACGCGGTGAAATACCCCTCCGGCTACGGCCAGGCAAACACCGAGTACACCGTTACCGCCGTGCTTTCCGACACCACCTTTGCCGAAGACCCGGGTCTGGTACACACCAAAAACGTGACCATTGCGCCCAAATCCTACGGCGTCACCTTTAAGAGCAAAACGGTTGCCGGGGACGGCGCTACCCCCTACAACATTACCGTTGCGGGCGTGGATGACAAGGGCAACGAAATGCCCTATGAGCTGCGCGCACAAATCAACTACACCGTCAACGGCCAATCCTTCAAGGGCACCGCAACCTACGGCACCTACACCGTTACCGCCACCCTGCCGGTTGGAAACTACAAGTTCTTCTCCAACGGCGCCGAAGTCGGCGAGCTGACCGCTACGCTGACCGTCAGCCGCCAAAAGGAGATTGTTCCCGTTAAGAGCGGCGACGAGACCCGGTACTACATCTTCCTGACCGCCGACCTTGCCGATGACGGCACCGAGGTCGGGTTGAGCGAGAACGTGACCGCTACCGCCACGGTGATTGACAACCTGAAAGCGCCGAAGGGAACCAAGTACGCGCAGTCGTTTGAAGTGAAAATTTTGAACGCCGCCGAGGGCGAGACCTTTACCCTGCTGGTCGGCCTGGACGAGATCATCTACAAGCCCGGCTGCCTGGATTTGGACGCGCAAAAGGACGTTTACATCTACCAGGACGGCACCGTGACCACCGCAAAAGCCTGCGGCTACACCGTTTCGCTGGGCACCGAGGGCTCGGTAAAAATCTCCGGCGTTCCCGCGTCGGTTGGCTCGCTCATCGTTTCCTTCGCCCCGCAGTATAAGGGCGGCGGACTGCCCCTGATTTGGATCATTATCATCATCGTCATCATTCTGCTTGCGCTGGTTATTTTCTTCTTCTTTATGGGCCGCAAGGTCGATCACAGCTACCGCGCCGAGCAGAAGGAAGAGCCCGTTCCCGCAAAAGAGGAAGAGGACGACAAGACGGTTCCCGCAATGGCTCCCGTTGAGCCGGCGGCCGACACCGACCCCACCCAGCCGGCAATGCGCGGCCTGGTGTACATTGACGTGGTAAAGAAGCCCGAAGAGTACGGCAGAATGCTGATGAAGGAAGAAGCCGGCGAGGGCGTTGTGGTTTACCGCTACCGCAAGAGCTACCTTTCCAAACTGGCAATGGCCGACGGCAAGATCGGCGAGTACTACTCGGTGGTCAAGAACGCGCTGCTCCACTTCCATGGCGTAAAAGCGCGCAAGAGCTGGAACTACGAGGCCTTTAACCAGGGCAGAAACCAGATTGCAAGAATTATTCCCAACGGCAAGACCCTGTACGTTTACCTTGCCATTGATCCCAAAACGCTGGAAGGCACCAAGTACGGCGCCATCGACGTTTCGGATAAGAAGAAGTTTGAGGCTACGCCTTCCTTAATGAAGGTGCGCGGCGACCGCAAGCTGAAATTCGCGCTGGAACTGATTGAAAAGATCTGCGGCGAACAGCTGGCGCTCAAACCGCTGGAGAAACCCGACGAGGATTATAAGCCCGTCAACCAGTCGGCCGAAAAGCTGTTTGAGGCCGGTATGATCCGCAAGATGGCGGCGCTTGCTCCGCTGACCCCGGAGGCTCCCGCCGAGGAGGCCAAGACCGAGGAAGCCCCCGCTGAACAGACGGCTGAACAGCCGGCCGAGACCCCGGTTGAAGAGGCTCCCGCTACCGAAGCTCCCGCAGAAGAAACCCTGGCTGAACAACCCGCCGAGGAAGCTCCGAAGGAATAAAAACAACCGAAAACTTAAAAACCACAAGAGGGGCGAAGAAAACTTCTTCGCCCCTCTTTTTTGCTTGCATTTTTCAACAGAATGTGATAAAATAAAGCCATCACACAGAAAAAAGCGCCTGAAAGGAGCTTCCTATGGCAGAACCGAAAGCCTATCTTGGCAACGACCCTTATATTTTCATTTCCTACGCGCATAGAAACAAGGATGTCGTCTATCCCTTCATCGAGGCCTTGCAGGAATACTACAACGTCTGGTTTGACGACGGCATTCGCTACGGCAGGGAATGGGAAAAGGAGATTTGCTCCCGCATTAAGAATTGCACCGTTTTTGTTTATATGATTACCGAGGAGTCGCTGGCCAGCGAGAACTGCAAGGACGAGATTTATATGGCCCGCGACCTTGGAAAATCCTTTTTGAACGTTTTGGTCAAAAAGGAGACCAAACTGCCCGACGAGTTTACCTTCCGCTACGGAAGGTTTCAAATGTGCAACCTGTATGCGTTCCCCGGCTGTGCCGCCGCCGTTCTTGATTTGGCAAACAAATTTGAGGAACTCGGAAAAACGGAAAAAGCAGGCTTGCGTGAAATAAAAGAGGCAGCCCGCAAAAAGGCCGAGGAAGAAGCGCGCAAGAAAGCCGAAGAAGCAGAACGCCAAAGAAGAGAAGCGGCAGAAGCGCGCCAAAAAAGGGCGGCAGGGGAGAGCCGCAAACAAGAGGGAGACCCCCGCAAACGAATTGAAGACGGTGCTTACAAACGTTGCAAAACCTTGACGAGTATTACCATACCAGATGACGTAACGAGCATTGGGCATGAGGCGTTTTGCGGTTGCACCTCTTTGACGAGCATTACCATACCGGCCAGCGTGACAAGCATTGGGTGGGGTGCGCTTTGCAGTTGCACTTCTTTGGAAAGTATTACCGTAGCCGCAGGCAATCCGGTTTATCACAGCGCGGGAAATTGTCTGATTGAAACAGCAAGCAAAACTTTAATTGCCGGGTGCAAGAATAGCGTTATTCCAAATGACGGCAGTGTAACGAGCATTAAAGACGCTGCGCTCCGGGGTTGCACCTCTTTGGAGCGCATTACCATACCGGACAGCGTGACGAGCATTGGAGATCATGCGTTCGACGGTTGTTGCAAGCTAAAATACAATTTTTACGAAAAAGCCAAATATCTTGGTAATACAAACAATCCCTACGTTGCACTGATACGAGCGACCAATACATCTGCTTTTTCTTACACAATTCATCCGAATACAAAGTTTATTTGCAGTGACGCGTTCGATGGTTGCGACTTCTTGGCGAAAATCACTATACCGAACGGCGTGACGAGTATAGGAAGTGGCGCGTTTTCCGGTTGTTTTCGTTTGTGGAGCATCACCATACCGAGGAGCATGACGAGCATTGAAAGCCTTGCTTTTCCATCTAACGCTTCTTTAATTATCTCCTATCAAGGAAAAAAAGAAGAATGGGAAAAAATTAAGAAGAGCTGGAATTGGGATAAAAGTAAAGAAGCCAGCAAATACACCATCCATTGCACCGACGGAGACATTGAAAAAGAATGACCCCGCCGCGCCCCCGCAAAAGGGCTTTTGCGGGAGATAAAAATGGAGCAAAATGCAAAAGCATTTTGCTCCATTTCTTTGCGGTGACGGGCTCCGTCACCGCGCGGCGCGGCGGTACCCGGAGCAGAAAATAAAACCCCTTTCAAAAACCTCAAACCTTGTGGTTGAGGTTTTTGAAAAGGGTGGGGGCTTGGGGGAGGGAAAAACTTTTTGCAAAAAGTTTTCC
>CAMPBZ010000060.1 GCA_946641795.1 uncultured Clostridia bacterium | reverse complement strand
GGGCAAGTTGTTCCAATACAAAATTCAGGTAGTCTTTTGTGGTTGACATATTTTTCTCTGTCCGGAATTTTTTACTCCGTCATTACCACATCGTAGCCGTAAATGGTTTTGAAATCGTTTTTCATGGAGATAATGGTGTAGCCGTGTTCCTCCCAAGAAGCTTTGCGCTTGTTGGTTTCGGTCAGGTCGGCGTGGTCGCGCTCGGCATCGTCGGCAATCAGCATAAACGCCATGGATTTGTATTTGTTGTTGGTAATGGTGTATTCGTGCATACTGACGTCGCCGCTGCTGTTGCCGAAGGAAAGCACCGGCTGTTTGCCAATCTCCTGGGCGATCTGAAAGACCTTGTTCATTTTCAGGTTCTTGATCCAGAGCTGATCGCCGCGCACCAGTTTGTCTTCCCCGCCGTCATTGAACTGGTAGTGCAGATTGTTGTAGTGGTATTCCTCGTTCGAAGCGCTTTCCGGCTCGTTGGTTGCCACCAGCGTAACGTCCATACCAATGATTTGATTTTCGGGAATGTTCAGCTTTTCGCAGGCGACCGCGCGGCAGATCATACGATCCGAGCCGCTCACCACATAAACGGTAAAGTCGTTTTTCTGCAAGAAGGAGACCACCTCAATCATGGGTTTGTAAATGGAATCGGCGTACTTCAAGCCCGAAAATCCCTGCGCGTCCTGCTGCAAAAAGGCTTTTACGTATGTAATAAACTCGTCGGGGGTCAGACCGGCAAACGCCTCGGCCTGCGCCGTTCCGTGGCGGACGTCATAATCGGCAATGGCAGGCGTTTTGTAGTTTTTGCCCGCCTCTTTGATCTCGGTTGCCACCTGCTTGACAAAATCGCTGGCTTCGTAGTCGGGGTCGTCCAGGCCGCGGTAGGCCAACAGCATATATTCCAAATATTCCGGGAACAGCTCGCCGCAAAGGGTGCCGTCCATATCAAAAACGGCAATGCGATCCTCTACCGGGATATAATCTTTGGAGTTCTTATTGGTCACGGCGGCAACGTAGTCTTGCAAACTGAACAGCGCCATACAATCGTTCCAGTATTCAAAGGTTTCCTGGCTTTTTTTGCAGCCGGAAAAACCTGCGGCGGTGCCGGTGATTACAACCAGCACAAGGATCATTGCAAGAATTCGCTTTGTGGTTTTCATCATTCGTTCTCACTTTCTTGATTTGAATTTTTTATTCCGCGTCCTCGTCCAACGTTTCCAAAAGGAAACTGACCGGGCGAAAGCCATCGTTGCAAGAGAGCATTGCCGACTTGGGATTTTTCATCCAGCCGTCGTAAAAGTTTTGGCCGCCGTGGGAAAGCGCCAGCACGAACGGCGAGATCGAATCCCACGCGCTTGCGCAAAATCCCTCCGGCTTTTGCCAGCCGTTGGCAACAAAGGTTTGCCCCAACCGCATTTCGCAGGCGTGCTCTATGGGGTTTTCGTAGGCGGTGATCAGGTCGTCATACCGGGCGATTTTTTTAACGGTAATTTTCACTTTTTTCATTTGGCCGTTCCTTTCAGGTTGGCAAGCGCTTCCCCGTTATTGCCGATAATTTGCGCAACTTTGGGGCAGGAATGCAGTTCCCCGCAACGCCCGCAGGTTTCGTATTTCTTGCCAAGCGCGCATTGGCGGATCGGGCAAAGCGAGGCGCAATAGACCGTTTTGGCGCCGTCGATCCGGCACCCCTCGCAGTGGATCATCTCCGGCGTGATCTCCACACCGTTGAGCGCCGACCACTCTTTGGCCACCTTTTGGCGCAGGTCGTCATCATTGTTGACCGTTGCAATGCGAGCCTCGCAGGTTTCGCAATCCAGCCCGCAGTAAGCGATGTAAGAGTTCATTTTCGCTCCTTTTCAATTCACGCCGCGCATGATCTTCGTTCCCAGCCAGATGAACAGGATCATAGAAACGAACAGGACGACAACGCCGGCAATGGTGTTCCAGAGCGCCACCAGCGCGCTCAATCCGGGCGAGAGCGCCACCAAAGCGATGACTTTGGAGAGTTGAAACATATATCTTTTCGGGTCCTTCGGCTCCACCGATGCCCGCGCACGGAAAGGGATCATTTTGTAGTCCTTGGAAAGCGCCATCAGTCCGGCATAAATCAACAGCGCCCCGGCAAAAATGCCCATAATGATCGAATAAGCGTGTTCCATAAAAAGCTCCTTTTTTATGTTCACAATTTCAACACGGCAACAACTTCGTTCTCATCCATTTCGCCATTTTCAACAAAGCCCATTGAATGGTAGAGCTTTGCGGCAACTTCGTTTTCCGGCTCGTAGGAAAGCGCGCAGTAATCGGCTTTTCCACAGGGAAATGTCCGGATAAACTCCAAAGCAAGCTGGATCGCTTCCCTGCCATAGCCTCTGTTTTGGTATCGCTTGTCGATCATCAGCCGCCAAATGCTGTAATTGTGTTCCAAAATTTTCGGCGCCTCCATATCGTAGTAGGCAGCGGCCTCGTTATACCCGATCATCAAAAAGCCGACCGGCTTTTTGCCATTGTAAATGCCAAACGGAAAAGCCGCCGTTTCCGATCCCTGCACGCTGTATGCCTGCGCCAGGCTGAGCAGGTTATCGGCAACAAAGTTTTTTTGCGACCGAAACACCTTCAAATCCACAATTTCCCAAATGTTTTTGTACGTAACTTTTTCTAAATGGAGCATCCGTTTACCCTCCCAAAAGGCAATTTATTTTCTTGTCATCCGTACCACGCACTCCACATGCCTTGGAGCAGTAGGTCAAATAAAAGGGCTTGTATTTGACCCACTGATTCATCCCAATGAAGGAATGGGCAATTTCCCGGTATCTGTCAGGATTGAGACAGTAGGATGAATATCGGTACGCCGATAAACCGGAATTTGTCAAACCATTCTCGACAACAGAAAATCAGGACGTTCCCCTATTAAAACCGAGTCAGTAACGTCAATTACTTCAATACCGCCCTTCGAGTATTCATCTACAAAACTTCTTTCATTATCAAAGATCAGCTCTTTCCCATACCAAGGTTTCCCAGACTGGGGAGTAAGCTCCAAATAAACAGTTTTATTTTCGAGATAAAATGTCAAAACGGTATGTTGCTTTCGTCTCTGCTTATCATGCAAGAGCCATATCTTGCTTGGGATATTACGCTTGTCAAGAATGTATCTCATCAGAACAACAGCATCATTACATGTGCCCACCTTTGCTTTCATAGTGTCCTCTGGGTCCTGAATGCAATATTCCGTTTGTAAACGGTCAAAAAACTCTTTGTCAAATCCCTTAGTCATATCAGGCTTATATGTTTTGCCATTCAAATAGAAGCCGTATTCGTAACCATTATCCAAAAGTTCTTGTTTCAACAGCTTGCATGTTTCTTTTATCAACATTGCTATTCCTCCGTCAAACTCCGATTTACTCATTTCTTTGTCATCAATACCACCGTCTCCACATGCCCTGTCCTCGGGAACAAATCCACCGGCGTTACTTCGCCGACTTCATAGCCGTTCTCCCGGAAAATGGCGCAGTCACGCGCGAGCGTGTCGGGGTTGCAGGAGATGTAAACTACCTTGGGCACCTTGTTTTGCGCGATCTCTTCGATCAGCGCGCGCGTGGTTCCCTTGCGCGGCGGGTCTAAAATGACCACCGAATGTTCAAAAGTCTCCCCTGTTTCCTTTGCCACGCGGGCAAGCATCGGTTCGTTTTCCGAAAGATCGGCGCAAAGAAAGGTCGCGTTGGCAATCCCATTGCGCGCAGCGTTCTCCTTGGCGCATTCCACCGCTTCGGGCACAATCTCCACCCCCACAAGGCTTTTGGCGCGGTCGATCATGGAAAGCCCGATGGTGCCAATGCCGCAGTAAAGGTCGATCAGTCTCTCGCCGCCGTGCAGGTCGGCTTTTTCTTTTGCAATGCCGTAAAGCAGCTCGCAGGCCGCGTGATTGACCTGATAGAAAGACTGCGGCGAAATGCGAAAGCGCAGACCGCAAAGCACGTCTTCCAGGTACGGAAGCCCGGCAAGCAGGCGGTAGTCCTCGCCCAGAATGACGTTGGTGTTTTGCCGGTTGACGTTGACGTACAGGCTGACGATTTGCGGGAATTGCCGGCAAATCGCACTGGTCAATTCTTTTTCGCGCGGCAGTTTCTCGCCGTTGAGCACCAAACAAAGCATGACCTCGCCGGCCGTGTTTTGGCGCAGGTAAAGGTGGCGGAGCAAGCCCTTACCCGTTTTTTCATCGTAGGCGGAAACCGATGCCGCGTCGCAAAGCGCAAGCACGGCTCGACAAATTTCGCCGAAAAGAGGCGGCGTCAGCCGGCAATCGGCCGCCGGGATCACACGGTGGGTGTTGGCCGCAAAGAAGCCGGCAAACAGCCTGCCCTCGCGATCTACCCCAACCGGGTACTGTGCCTTGTTGCGGTAGCCCGCAAGCACGCCGACCGAGCGAAGTTCGCCCACCCGAACATCCTGCAAGCCCACCTTGCGGAAAGCCAAAGCCACATAGTTGCGCTTGCATTCTTTTTCGTATTCGTAATTTACGTGGCGGTAAACACAGCCGCCGCAGGAAAGCGAAGCCGGGCAATCGCTCCCCGCGCGGTAAGGCGACGGAGAAAGAATACTTTCCAGCTTTGCAACCGCGTAGGTTTTGGTCACCTTGATCGCCCGCGCCGAAACGCGGTCGCCGGTCACGGCACCCGGAATAAAAACGGTAAAACCGTCCTCCAAATGCCCTACGCCGCTGCCCAGGTTGTTGAGGTCGGTAACGGCGACCTCGATCAAATCATTTTTGCAAATCATTCCGCGTAAAACTCTTCGCCGGTTTCCAGGCAGAGCGCGGCCAGCGCTCCGCCGTCCTTGGCGCCGCAGTCCAAATAAACGCTTCCCGCGCCGCGCTCGATCTTTCCGCTTTCGGTCGGCACCCCGCCAACGATCACAGTGGCGTTCTCCATCAGTCGTACGTCTTTGGGGAGCGGCTCGGAGAAGAAATCGTCCGGCAAAAAATCGGCAGGATCGTCGCCTTTTTCAAATCCGGCAATGCCGGCGTAAACCAAAACAAAGGATTTGCCCTTGACCGAAACCTCCTCAAACAGCGGCATTTCGCAAAGGTAATCCAGCACCCCCTCGCGCCCGTCGGCGTCCAGGTTGCGGTAGCCCTCCATCGTCGGCAGGCCGCCGTCGCGCACCCAATCGCCCATTTCTTCCGCAAAGCCGGGTTCGGGCGCCTCGCCGGCGCTCATTTTGTCAAAGCCCGAAAGCAGGCGCGCGGCAAGGTAATCGCGCTCGCCGGCAACCGGGTAAATGTTGGGGCGATAGCTCAATTCCTCCACCAATCCAACGGGATCGGGGCCGTAATCCACAAGGTTGCCGATAACATAGAGCGTATCGGCGTCCGAAAACTTGATTTTGGAAAGCAAATTTTGGAATTTTTCCAAATTTCCGCAAGGATTTGCAACAACGTAGGTCATAATCAGCGTTCCTTTCTCGGGTTAATAAGTAACGGTGGTATTGCTGACGGCAATTTCGGTTTGAATACCTGCGTCAGCCGCTTTGACAAGCTCCGAAAGCACGCGGCAAACCGGCGCCTCGGTGTAATAATGTCCCGCAACTACCAAATTTATGCCGGTTTCGGGCGCGTCCGAAAGGTGGTGAAAGGCGATCTCGCCCGAAAGATAGGTGTCGGCGCCCGCCGCCACAGAAAGCGGAACGTCGTCAGACCCGCTCCCGCCCAAAACGGCAACGCGGCGCACCGGTTTTTTCCCGCTCGCGCTAATCACCGCGGGGCAACCGAGCTTTTCTTTAACCAGCGCGGCAAACGCTTCCAATGTCAGCGCGCCGGGCAAGGTGCCGATCCGGCCAATGCCCTCCTCGCCAAAGGGGGCAACCTCTTCCAGCCCCAACAGCGCCGCCAGCGTATCGTTCACACCGCCCGCCAGCGCGTCCAGCCGGGTGTGAAAGCTCATTACGGCAACGCCTGCGCGGCAAAGGTCGATCAGTTTTTGCGCAACCGGAATGGAAGGTTCCAGCGCCGGCAGTTTGTGAAAGACCAGCGGATGGTGCGTCAAAATCACGTCAAACTTTTCGTTGATCGCTTTTTCCGCCATTTCCGCCGTGGCGTCCAGGCAGACCAGCACGCGGCGCACTTCGCGGTCGGGTTCTGGACAGCACATCAGGCCGTCGTTATCCCACTCGCAGGAGAGCGAGGACGGGATTTTTTCGTTCAAAAAAGCGTACAGTTCCGAAACGGTCATTTTGCACCTCCAAGTTCGTCAAGTCGCGCCAAGAGCGCGGCAAGTAGTTCGCGGTCAGCGGCGGGGTCTTCATTTTCCGCGGTCTCTTTCCCGCGAATGATTTTTTTAAGCGAGCGGATTTTTTGCTCGATCAGTTCTTTGTAAAGCGGAAGGTTGGGTTGCCGGTCGGGTTTGCCCACCAAAAGATCGACCGGTGCCGGCGAGGCAATCGTTCCCCGCCATTCGGCGCAAATCGTTTGGTAAATGCGCCCGTCGGCGCGCGAAAGCGTTTCGCCCAAAACGGCAAAGCCCGCGTTTGCAAGATAGGCCCGCAAAACCTCGGCGCGCGACATCGGCTGTAAGATAAGGCGCACCGAAGGAGAGCGGATCCATTCGGCCTCGGAAAGGATTTTTGCAATCAGTTCCCCGCCCATACCGAAAATCAGAATGTGGTCGGGCGCAAAGGGCTCCACGCCGTGCAAGCCGTCGGTCAAAAGCGTTTGAATGCGATCTTCCAGCCCGGCCTTGCGAATGTTCCCGGTTGCCGAGGCAAGCGGCCCCGGCCGAATATCGCAGGCCAGCGCGCGATCGGCCAGCCCCTCGCGCACAAGGTACACAGGCAGGTAGGCGTGGTCGGTGCCGATATCGGCGACCGCGGCGTGCGGCCGGAGATACGGAACGGCGCTCAACAGGCGCGCGTCGGGAATTTTCGGAGCAAGCATAGCTTCCCTCCCATTCTATCAAAAGCGGAAACAAAGTTTCCGTAAAAATCGATCAAGGGCGGCGTGTG
>CAMPBZ010000059.1 GCA_946641795.1 uncultured Clostridia bacterium | reverse complement strand
GTTTTGCAAAAGGAACCGATCGAGTATGCAAAAAAAGAAACCGCAACGAGCCGAGGCGGGCAATTATTCCGACCGTCCGCGCCAAAAGAGACCGCCGTTTGGGCGGGAGCGCAGAGAAACCGGCGAGCAAAAGCCGCGCCGCGCGCAAAATCAGCCGGCTTTTTCGGAGGCCGAGGTGCAGTCGGGCGCCGTGATCGGCAGGAACGCCGTTCGCGAGCTGCTCAAAGGCGGCAGAACGGTGGACAAGCTGCTGGTGCAAAAAGGCGAGCGCACCGGGTCGATCGTTTTGCTGGTGGCCCAGGCCATTGAACGCGGCATTCCGGTAATTGAAACCGAAAAGCCAAAACTGGACGCCATTGCCGGCTTTGCGCCCCATCAGGGCGTGATCGCCTTTGCCGCGGAAAAAGATTACTGCACGGTGGAAGAGATCCTTTCCATTGCGAAAGAGCGCGGCGAGGATCCGCTGATTGTGCTTTGCGACGGTGTGACCGACCCTTACAACCTGGGCGCCATCATTCGCTGTGCCGAATGTTGCGGCGCGCACGGGCTGATCATTTCCAAGCGCCGTGCCGTGGGGCTTACCCCGCTGGTCACCAAGGCGTCGGCCGGGGCTTTGGAGCACCTTGCCGTTGCAAAGGTGGCAAACATTGCCTCCACCGTTGAAAGTCTGAAGGAAAAAGGAATTTGGGTCTATGCCGCCGAAGCCGACGGCAAAAGCATTTACGAGGCCGACCTGAAAGGCCCCTGCGCCATTGTGCTGGGCAGCGAGGGGGAGGGCGTTTCCCAAATTGTTCGCAAGACCTGCGACGGCGTTCTTTCCATTCCGCTTTACGGAAAGGTCAATTCCTTCAACGTTTCCACCGCCGCCGCCATTCTGCTGGCCGAGGCGGCAAAACAGCACCACTCCAAATGATACGACCGTACCAACCTGAACGAAAGGAGAACCTTTCCGATGAGCAAAGATACTGACCGCAAAAAAGCGGAAGAGCTGTTGAAAAAACTGCACGCCGCCTTTCCGGACGAAGTAGAAGAGCTTGACCCGAAGCCGGAAGAAGACGAAACGCCCGAAGAAATTGCGGACGAAGCGCCCGAAGCGGACGAAACGCCGGAAGAAGCCCCCGAAACGGTTGCGCAAGAGCCGGAACCCGCCGCAGAGGAACCGGAAGAAAAGCCGGAACCTGTCGCGGAAGAGACGCTTGAAGAACCGGCGCCCGAAGAAGCTGCCGAAGAGCCGGAAACGGAAGAACCACCGGAAGAACCGGAGCCTGTCGAACCGGAAGAAGAACCGGAAGAACCGGAGCCTGTCGAGCCGGAAGAACCCGCGGATGTGGAAGAACCGACCCGCGCAGCGGCTCCTGCCGCCATTCTGGCGCTGACCGAAGACGCGCCGGACGTGACCGGGAAGAACCCCACCGATCCCACAACGCTCAAAGCTGCGGAAGCCAAAAACGAAGCTACAAAGCCTGCGCCCGCAAAAAAGACGCGGCCCAACGCCGTTAAAATCCCGCCCCGCCGCAAGAGCGGTGTGAATACCGGCGCCATCGGGCAACAACGCCCCGCCGCTCCGGCAACCCCCGCCGTGCCGCCGCAAAAACGGCCGCCGGCAGGCAAGCCCCAAATGGGCGATATTTCGGCGCCCCGCGTAGGCACCGACCGGGTCACTCCCCCGCCGGCCGCGCAGGAGCCGCCGGCCAGGATCACCCCCAAGGAGATCGTTTCCGGCGAAGTTCCGCAAAAGCCGGAGCAGACCCCTGCCGAAGCGACCCTGCGCGTTGACGTTCCCAAAATCGTCGATTTTGACGCCCACGCCTCCTCGACCGTTGAACCGATTGAAAACACCGAAGCCACCGAAACGGTGAGCGACCCCTCGGCAAACAAACAGCCCCGCCCCAAAAAAGTGAAGAATGACGAGGAGCTGGACGCCACCACAGTGATTGCAAAGCGCACCGGGCTGGACGAAAGCGACATTGCCCTGATTTTTGAGCTTGGCTACGAAAACGAGCTGGGCCGCTTGGTGGGCTACGAAACGCTGAAAAAGCTGAAATACGAGCACCTGCGCCACTCCCGGCTGAACTCCGGCGATTACTACGGCCAGGCCTTCGGCTACCGCGGAAAAGAATACACCTCGGCCGTTCCCGCCGAGAACGTGCTTGCCGCCTATGCGCACGACCGCAAACGGCTGATCTGGCGCATTGCCCTGATGGCTCTGCTTTCGGTTCTGCTCTTCTTTGCGGATTTCCCGGTCGTCTATGCGGCCTATCTGCCGCAAGCCATCACCGGGCTTTTCTTCCTGTTCCCCTCAATTTCGCTGCTTCTCTTCTCGGTTGGCATTTTTCTGACCGGAAGGCGTATTCTGGCCGGATGGCGCGCGTTTTTGAAATTTGAACCAACCCCCTATTCGGTCGTTGCCTTTGCAGTTCCCTTCCTCTGGCTTTACGGGGTCGGCACGATCGTTTCTTCCATCCTTGCGCCCGGCGCCGCTCTGCCGCCGATGAACTTTGCGGCAACCACCGCACTTTTGCTGATGGTGATTTGCGACGCGGTTCGCATTGCCGATGAGGTCCGCACCTTTAAAATGGTCTCCTTGCCCGAGCTGAAAACCGTTTTGGAAGAAGTGGAGCCCCGCAAAAAGAAACTGCGCCAGGGCAACCGCACCGTAAAAATCATCAACGACGAGGCCGGACAATCGCTCTACCGCGTGCGCCGCGCGCACGAAGTAGTGGGATTTTTCCGCCGGATGAACGACCTTTCCGCCGCTTCCGGCGCCTTTACGCGAATGATCGTCTTTACCCTGATTTGCGCGGTGGCCGGCGGTTTTGCCGCCTCCCTGATCTTTTCCAACCCGGTGCGCGGCGTTCTGGTGTTTGCCGCAACGCTGGCCTTCTCCATTCCCGCAAGCGCGATCTTTTTGTTCTTTGACCCCCTGCGGCGCGCCAACCGCCACCTCATTTCCCGGCGCTCGGTGCTGGTGGGCGAAGGCTCGGTAAACGAATACAGCCGCTCCAAAACCATTATTTTTAACGATACCAACGCCTTCCGCGCCAAACGGCAAACGCAGGTTGATCTGCCGGACGGCGACGAGTTCCGCCGCGACATTCGCCTGGCCGAGGCGCTGTTCCGCAAGGTCGGCGGCACGCTGGCAACCGTGGATCAGCCGATTTTGATGGAAGAAGACCCCAATATGACCATCAATCTGGTACAGCTGACCGAAACCGGCGTGGAAGCGCTGATTGACAACAAGTACCGCATTCTTGCGGGCGACGCCGCCTTCCTTTTGCACAACGGCGTAAACGTTCCCCGCGAATCCACCGACCGCAGCGTCGGCCGTTCGCGCGGCGTCAGCGCTTTGTACGTTGCCATTAACGGAACCTTGAAGCTGACCTACGAGATTGCCTATACGATGAACCAGTCCTTCCGCGAGATCCTCTCGCTCCTGGTGCGCACCGACACCACGCTGGCCGTGCAATCCTACGATCCCAACCTGAACGACGCCTTTTTGCACATCGGCTTTGCCGACGGCGACGAGGTGGTGCGCGTAATCAAGCCGGCGCAATTTGAAATTCCCACCACGTCGGAGATCACCGATACCGGCGCCGTTACGCTGGACGGGCCTTTGGCAACCGCCTACCCGCTCCGCGCCGCCGCGCTGATCGTCCGGGCGCGGCAATCGGGCTTCCGGGCGCTGCTCACCTCCATTTTCCCGGGGGCGCTGCTCGCCTTCTTCCTTGCCTGGCTGCTGCCCGCAAACCTGATCCCCTTCCTGCCCCTGATGGCGGTGGGCTACCGGCTGATCTGGCTGGCCGTTTCCTGGATGATCTCTCTCGTCTCGCTCCGCCGGCACGCCGTGTTTGAGGATACGCGCGAAAATCTGGCAAACGAAAACCAAAACGCAAAGTAATTGCAATGCCGGGGGTTCTCCTTTTGGGAAGACCTCCGGTTATTGCGGAAAAGAGTTTTTTATGGCCCAAACCAAACGATTGCCCAACAGCACCATTCTCAAATCGGTGCAAAAGCCGGCGCGCTATTCCGGCGGCGAATACGGTCAGATTTTGAAAGACCCCGCCAAAGTAAAAGCGCGGTTTGCCTTCTGCTTTCCCGATACCTACGAGATCGGTATGTCCAACCTGGGCGTGCGCCTGCTTTACGGCGCGCTCAACCGCGAACAGGATATTTGGTGCGAGCGCGTGTACGACCCTTGGGTGGATATGCAGGAGGAAATGAAAAAGCACGACCTGCCCCTGGTGGCGCTGGAAAGCAAAGACCCGCTCGGCGTATTCGATTTTGTGGGCTTTACCCTGCAATACGAAATGAGCTATACCAACGTGCTGAATATGCTGGACCTTGCCAAAATCCCGCTCCGCGCCGCCGACCGGCAAGAGGACGATCCCATCGTCATCGGAGGCGGGCCCTGCTCCTTCAACCCAGAACCGATCGCCGACTTTTTTGACCTGTTCAACATTGGCGAAGGGGAAATTATGCTGCCCTCCATCGTCAAACTCTATATCAAAATGAAGGACGAAGGGCGCTATTCCCGCGCCGCGTTTTTGCGCGAGGCCGCCAAAACCATTCCCGGCGTTTACGTCCCTTCGCTTTATGAGGTGGACTATTTCCCGGACGGCAGGATCCGGGCATACCGCCCGGTGGACCCCGACATTCCCGCCCGCGTGCAAAAGCAGATCATCCGCGATCTGGACCGGGTCTATTTCCCCGACAAGGTGGTCATGCCCTATATCGAAACGGTGCACGACCGCATTATGCTGGAAGTTTACCGCGGCTGCATTCGCGGTTGCCGCTTCTGCCAGGCCGGCGCCATCTACCGCCCGGTGCGCGAAAAAACGCACGAGGTGCTCAACCGCCAGGCGCAGGCTCTGTTCCACAGCACGGGGTACGAGGAGATCTCCCTGACCTCCCTTTCCATCAGCGATTACACCGCGCTGGAACCGCTTTGCGACGACCTGCTTGCCTGGACCGACGACAATATGGTCAGCCTTTCGCTTCCCTCTTTGCGCGTGGACAACTTTAACCGTGACCTGATGAATCGCATTGAAAGCGTGCGCTCCTCCTCGCTCACCTTCGCGCCCGAAGCCGGCACCCAACGCCTGCGCGACGTGATCAACAAGAACGTGGTGGAAGAGGACGTCCTGCGCGCCGTGAACGTGGCCTTTCAAGGCGGAAAAACCAACGTCAAGCTCTATTTTATGGAAGGTCTGCCCACCGAAACCGACGAAGACCTTGCCGGTATCGGCGCGCTGGCCGAGCGCGTGGTGGACGCCTTTTTTGCCAACCCCAACCGCCAAAAGGGGCGCCGCCCGCAGGTCACCGTCAGCGTTTCCTGCTTTATCCCCAAGCCCTTTACCCCCTTCCAATGGGAGCCGCAGGACACCATGGAGGAGCTGGCGCGCAAGCAAAAGGTGGTGGGCGACCACATTACCAACCGCCATATCCGCTACCAGCACCACAACGCCGAGGTCAGCCATATCGAGGCCGTGCTGGCGCGCGGCGACCGGCGGCTCTCCAAAGCTTTGGAGCTTGCCTGCGCCGAGGGCTTTAAGTTTGACGCCTGGGACGAATATTTCAACTATCAAAAATGGCTGGACGTGATCGAACGCGCGGGGCTGGACCCGAACTTTTACTCCTGCCGCGGCTTTGCCGCCGACGAGGTTTTGCCCTGGGATATTATTGACTGCGGCATTACCAAAGAGTTCTTCCTGCGCGAGCGCGAACGCGCCTACGCCGGCAAGACCACGCCCAACTGCCGCGAGCAGTGCAGCGGTTGCGGCGCCAATGCGCTGGGCGGCGAACGCGCCGTTTGCCCGCACGTCAAGGCTCTGCCGCCCGAAGAGACAACGGCGCTTCCCACCCCCGAGCTTCCCGACCGGCAGGCCGTGTTTGCCCAATGGGAAAAACTGGCCGAGCCGAAAATCCTGCGCCTGAAATTCCGCAAAGTGGGCAGTTTGCAATTCATCTCCCACCTGGATCTGCAACGCACCTTCTCGCGCGTGCTGGTGCGGGCGGATATTCCCATGTGGTACACGCAGGGCTTTAACCCCCACGCAAAAGTGGTGTTCGGCCTGCCCCTTTCGGTGGGCACCGAGAGCGAATGCGAGTTTATCGACCTGCGCCTGGACCGCGACATTCCCGCCGCCGAGGTGCGCCGCCGGCTCAACCGCGAGCTGACAAGCGAAATGGAGATCAGTGAAGTTTACGAGCCGGCCTCCAAGCTTTCGGATATTTGCTGGGCGCGCTACGAAATCTCGCTCCGCTTTGCCGGCGCGAACGCCGAAACGGCGGCGGCTTTGCAAAAGCTTTGGACGACCGCGCCGCTGTTGATGACCAAAAAGACGAAATCCGGCGACAAGGAAATTGACATTATCCCGCTCGTGCGCGACATTCGCGTGGTTTACAACGCCGACCGGCCGGGCGAGATCCGGGCGAGCGCCCTGCTCTCGGCAAGCGAGGGGAGCTACCTCAACCCCGAGCTTCTCATTGCGGCCGCGCGGCGCGAGCTTGGCATTCTTTCGGGCGACCCGGCAGAGGAGGAATACTCCATTCTCCGCTCCCACGTTTACCTGGATGACGGAAAGACCGAGTTCCGCTGATTTACAAGGCGGCAGACCGTTTTTGCGGTCTGCCGCCTTTTTTTGCGCGGGGGGTTGCATTTTTTCGGTTTTATGGTATAATAAAGGCGTGTTTTGTTAAACACGATCGTTTTTTGAAAGAAAAGGAACAACCTTATGAAAGAATTTCTCGGCATTGGCGGCTACCAACGCACGCCGGAAGGCGCTTACTCCTGGCAACACCTCCTGTTTGTTTTCTCGCTGATGGCTTTGATGGTCGGGCTTGCCGCTTTTCTCGGTCTGCGCAACCGCAAACGGTCGGACGAAACGAAAAACCGCGTGCTGATCGTTGCGGCAATTCTGATCGACTGTCTGGAAATCTTCAAAATCACCGTGCTCTGCATTCGCGGCGATGACCCCTGGGGAACCATTTTGCGCAATCTCCCGCTCTTTATGTGCAGCATTCAGCTCATCACCCTGCCGCTGGC
>CAMPBZ010000058.1 GCA_946641795.1 uncultured Clostridia bacterium | reverse complement strand
ACCAAAAAGAGCCGTATCGCTTTTGCGATACGGCTCTTTTTGGTGACCCATCTCCTGTTAATTTCGCTCCCTGCTTTGCAGGGAACGGAGGGGCACTCCGCAAAGCGGATGTCCAATTGCGCTTGCACAATTTCTCGACCATCTCCGATGGCGGGCAGTGCCCGTTCCCAAAGCCAGGGGAAAGGATCGCTTCCAAATTCAACACAGCTTGTTTGACAGATTTGGGGAGAAAATCCCTTATTATCCCTTTTGACAAGCGCAAACAAATCGGATATACTAATGGTGAAACCTGTGTCAGACCTTGGTGTCAGATCGGCATTCGCCGTGAAGCGTCCGCCGGCAGGTTCTGTTTTTATGCTTTGCGCAATACAAAAAGCCCCTTTTCAGGGGCTTTTTTCACGGGAGATTTACCGTATCCCCATTCGCTTTTGCAGGCGAACGAGGTAAAAGGTGATGATCCGCGTCAGGGCAAGGTCAAACAGGACGAAGGCGACCAGCGCTCCGAAATACAGCAAGACCCAGTACCAGATCCGCGTATCCCACGCGGCCGCGGGGGCAAGCAGAAACCGCGCCGCCACAAAGATCAGCGCGCCGGAAAGGTGGAGCCAAACCAGCTTGATCACCCACGAAACAACGCGCGGCAGGCGTTCCACCAGCGCCTTGACCATAGGATAATGCCCCAGGAACAAGTAAAAGAGCGCCGGCGTTTTTTGCGGCAGAAGCAAAAAGGCAAGCCCCGCGGTCACAATCCAGATCATCCAGGGGTAGCCGCCGCGCATTTCGATTACCGCGTAAATACAAAAGAAGGATGCCAGCGCCGCCATAGAAAGGTCCAGCGTTTCAAACAGGCTCCCCAATGCAAGCAGGACCACTCCCAGCGCGGCAAGCAGGGCGGAAAGCGTTAAGCAGACGGTGTGCCTGCGGATTTTTTCGGATCTCATCAGCAGCAGGGGATCAGATCGCCGCCCATACATTCGCAGCAGCAATCGGCGCAAAGCAACGAATTGCAACAGGTGCAGGCGTCAACGCCGCCGGTTCCGGCCGTGCGGTAGCCGGGGTTGTTGTTTGCCTGTTGGTTGATCTGGTCGCGCGCGGTGCGGTATTCCTGGTTGTAGGGGTCCATCTCGCAGGCGCGGTCAAACAGCTTTTGCGCGTCCACGTAGTATCCGCGTTTGAAGAGTACGCACCCGGTCAAAAAATGCCATTCGGCGTTTCGGCCTTCGGGCGGGACGGCGCGCAAAAGGCGGTCGGCCTCCCGAATGTTGTTGGCGTTAATCAGGTTGCGGATTTGCCCAAACTGCGCGCCAGCGCCGCTTTCCTGCCGGCTCCGGCTTTCCCCGTAGCTCTTTGCGCCCGTGCTCGTGCCGCCGGTTCCGGCGCGTGCGGTGCGCTCTTTTTGAATTTGCTCGTAGGCGGCGTTGATCTCTTTCATCTTTTCGCTTGCAAGATCGGCAAGATCGCTGTCGCGGTAGCGGTCGGGGTGATATTTCCGGGCAAGCTCACGGTACGCCTGTTTTACCTCTTCGTCGGTGGCGTCTGGACGAATGCCGAGAATGGAATACGGATCGGTCATTTGGGTTCTCCTTTTTCGGGATTTTCGTTGGCAAGGGTCAGCTTTTCGGCCATTTTTGGCAGGCCGAGATAAAGAATATTTGCAATCAGTTCGCGCAGCTCCGGGGCGGGAAAATTGTCCATCAGTTCAAAGGCGCGGCGCGCGGGGCTCAAAGTTGCCGAAAGCGCAACTTTCAGGCCTTCCCAGTCAGATGGTGCAGGTTTTTTGCCGAATAAACGGAGCAAAGGGTTGTAGCGACCCTTCTTTTCGTCCTGTTTCAGGTCGTCCACGGCGTCGGCAAGATAGATCCAGCGCCCAACCGAATTTCCAATGGCGGCGGCAATGCGCGCGTTGGCGCCTTCCAGCCCCTCGCTGAAAATATCGGCCAGCAGATTGCCGAAAACCTCGGCGGGTGCGTCGGCGCTCGCCAGCGTTTCGTCCTGCTCCATTTTGTGCAGTTCGGCAAGGTGCGCATTCAGCTTTTGATAAAGTTCTGGGTAGCGTTTTTTCGCTTTGCGGATGGCTTTGTGAAAAAAGATGCGGCGGAAGAAGGCGCGTAGCCGGCGGAACCCGCGCTCGTCGTGCAGGTCGTCGTCAATTTTTGCGGCCAGCAACAGCGCCGACGCGTCGGCACAGTAGGAAAGCTGCGGCGAATTTTTTACCTTTTGCCGCCGGCGCAAAGGATGGATCATACAGCGGAATTTTTGAAACTCCGGTTTTTCCTTTGCAAGCGAGCAGCGAACGGCGGCAAGAAAGACGAAATCGTAGCTCAACGAAAGGCGGGAACATTGCCCGGTGCAGGAGCCCATTGCCTTGCACAGCCCGCAATAGTAGGCGCGGTAGCATTCCCATTCGCACATTCGCAACTGGGGCGTATGAACCCGGATATAGCCAAACATCCAATCGCCCCCTTTCCGTTTTTTGCCGTTATCTTTATCATACCGCATTTTATGTAAAATTGCAAGTAAAAATCTGCAAACGGAAGAAATGTTACAATTTCGTTATTTTTGGAGAGGGTGCAACCCCGGTTTTCCGTTTCGGAAAGGACAACTTTTGCAGGGAAAGAGAGGAAAAGCGGCAAAAAGCGGGGGATTTGGAAAACCCTTGCGCGTTTTGTCGATAAAATTTCCAAACTTTTTCAAAAAAAGTGAAAGTTGGACTTGCAAAGCGTGAATAATTATGATAAAATAAATTATGTATATCCCCGGACGAGCCCGGGGAGGAACGGAGGCAAAAATCGTGCTGACTTTTATGGCAAATCTGGCAACCGAAAACGGATTTTCCTGGTTTTTTCCGATCGCGTTTCTGCTGATCGGCGTTTTCGCTGCGGAAGTCGTTTGCATCGTGTATCTGATTCGTAAGATCATTTCCGCGAAAAAAGCCGACCAACAAAAGCAAAAGGAGGAAACCGGCGTTTCTTCCGTGGCGCTTTTGCTGATGACCGAGGGAATGGTGCGCGCAAGAGAGGGGTGGCTGATCGCCCTGGGTATTCTTGCGCTTCTCGGCGCGCTTGCCCTTGCCGTGCTGATCATCGTTTACCATTTCAAAGGGGTTACCTTTGCCAAAGCCGAAAAGGAACCTGCCAAAAAGATCAACGTGTTCGATTTGCTGCCCTCCTCCAAAAAAGAAGATCTCGTTACGCCGACCGACCCCAAAAAAGACCTGCACTCCGCAATGGGTGCGTTTGACGACGGCTCGGATCCCGGCGCTTCCGATGAGCCGCGGGTCATTCCGGTTTCCGCCTACACGCCCTCGCCCTATCCGCAAACCGGCTACAACGAACCCGATGAAGACGACGAGGACGCAATGGACGACCTTTCGGCAATGGACGAGGACGCCGACGACGAGGATGCCGAGTTTGCCGATCCTTCGGAAGATCCCAACCACTTTACCGGCAACGAGCGCATTGTGGGGTACGATCCGGAAACCGACAGCAACATCATCGAGCGGTACCGCAAATCCTTTGAGGCAAAGCTCATCCAGTCCGAACCGCAGATCAAGCAGTATTACAGCGCGCTCAAAAACGCTCTGCTTTCTTATAAAGGAACGAAATCGCGCGTTAGCTGGACGGCCGACAGTTTCCACAACGGCCGTATGCAAATTGCAAAAATCAACGTTAAAACCAGGATCCTGGAACTGTACCTGGCGCTGGATCCCGCAACGCTGGAAGGCACCGTTTACCGCGGGCAGGATGTTGGCGCTTTGCGCAAGTATGCCGAAACGCCCTTCCGCTACAAGATCCGCACGCCGCGCAAGTTCAACTGGGCGCTGGAACTGATCCAGCGCGTTTGCGAGGAGAAAGGCCTTGCGCCGATTGATATCGATCCGGTGGATTACGAAAGCCTGTACCCGTTTGACACCATGGAGAACCTGGTCAAGCGCAAGCTGGTAAAGGTGACCACTCGCCTGGAAAAGGTTGCCAGCGATTTTGAATACGACAACGAGCCCGACGACGCGGACGGAGAAGAAATGTTTATTCCGGGCGAGGAAGAAGGGAACAGTTGGGAGCTGGACAACGAGGTGCAAACGCCCGCCAAAGAGCCGGCGCCGATGTACGATGATCCGCTTTACGACGAGGCATACCTGCCCGAGGAGCCGAAGGTGGAAGAGCCGCCGCAGGAAGTTCCTGCCGCCGCCGAGCCGAAGGATCCGCCCACCTGGGGCGATCAGCTTTCGCTGATGGATTCCCAGCCCGACGTCTTTGACGAACAACAGGCCGGGCCGGAGATCGCGCCCAGAAGGGGCAAAAAAGTGGATCCCGATCTGGCGCAGGTGGACGTTGCGCTGCTTGACTTGCACTTCAAGGACGGGGATCTGGTCACCCTGGAAATATTGAAACGCCGCGGCTTGGTCTTTTCGGATGCCAAGCGCCTGAAAGTGCGCGCAACCGGCAAAATGACCAGCAAATTGACCATTGTTGCCAACCAGTTCACCTACGATGCCATCAGCGCCATTGACGAAGCCGGCGGCACCGCACAGTTCATCCGGTAAGCGGGGAAAGGAGAAAAAATGATGAAAAAACAAATTCGCATTCTGCTCCTCTTCGCTCTGACGATCGCGCTCCTGCTCGGCGCTTTGGCGCTGGTTCCGTTCTCCGCTTCGGCGGCGGACATGTATTTCATCACCGTTAAATCGGTGGATATGGAGGGCAAAACCGTTTCCGGTTACGGCACGGTTTTAATGAACGGAGAAAATCCGAGAACCGCCGTCAGCATTACGTATCAGGCTGAGGCGGGGTCCTCCGTTACCTTAACGGTTACGCCCAACGACGGCTACACCTTTTTGGGATGGAGCAAAGAAAGCCCTCCGGTCAGTTATGAAGGGGACGGCGACACCTATACCTTTGATATGCAGGAAGAGAATACTACCTTGTATGCCGTTTTTGAGCGCGGCGTTTACAACATTTACTATGTGGGCGCCAACGGCTCTACGGGGATCCCCGACGCGGTAATGGAACAGTACGGAACCGATGTGGAGTATCACCCTTCCTATAACAAGCCGGCAAACCCGAGCAAGCATTATTATGGAACCGCTACAACGCCGCCCGCCGCAACCGTTATGGCAAAGGATACGCACACTTTCCTGGGCTGGAAAGCGTACTATGCCGACGGCGAGGAAATTGCGTTGCAGAACGGCAAAATTCCGAGCGATGCAAGCGGAACCATTTACCTTGTTCCGCAATGGCAGCCGGTTTCCTGCGAGGCGACCCGTGTGGACCTTGTCGGAACGACCGAACTGGGGAGATCGACCGGAACTGCCAACTACGGCAAAGTGATCTCGGGTAAGGATTTCGGCGCGGAAGCAAGCTACACCGGCTACCGCTTTGACGATACCAACCCGGCAAACTATACCGAGGCAACCGTTGCGCTTGACGGCACGACGGTGGTGTACCGCTATTACACCCCCTGCGAATATCAGGTCACCTTCAATCTCAACGCGCCGGATGAGGACGCCGTTACCGCCCGCGGGGCCGAGGAGATCACGGCGGTGTTTATGGCCGATCTGCCGGAGCATATCGACGTTCCCGCTTGCACGGGCTGGGATTTTTTGGGGTATTATCTTGTCCAGGCAAGCGGCAGTAAGCGCCTGTATTACGACGCTTCCGGCAACATCGGCACGATCAAGCGGTGGACCTACGCAACGGACAAAACGCTGACGGCCGAATGGAAATTGCAGGAGCACAACGTGATTGTTCACGTTATGGACGCGGACGGAAACGATTGCGGAAACGACGTTGAAGTTTTGATCAACGGCAACGCAAACCCCGGTGCTATGGAATACGGCACGCAGGGAACCGTTACCGTTTCGGTCCTTCCCAATCAGGCCAAAAAGATGACCGCGTGGAACGGCGTTGCCATTGACCACACCACCACCTATTCCGGCTCCTTCACCATTGGCGAGGAAGACGTTGAATTTACCGTGTTACTGTTGCCGACCGAGCTTGTGCCGGCGCTGAACGTTGATTATACGAACGAAAAACTGGAAGGCTTCCTGCCCGGCGTTTACCAAATCACGCTTGCCGGCGAGACCTGGCAGATTACCGTTGCCGAGAACGGAAGCATTTCGGTTCCCAACTTCTCGGCCGCCGAGGCAGTTTCCGTTTCCGGCCTGCTCGGCAGTGAAATTCAGATCGTCCGTCTGGGTGACCCGGGAAAAACGGCGGATAGCAATGTGCAAACGCTGGCAATCTCCGCTCGCCCGGCTCCGATTGCGGCGGGGGACTACGCATACGAAATTGTGGAAACCAAGCAGGAGCGCAGCATTACCCTTCGGGGCAACGGCGTTTACGAGCTGGCCTACACCACCGCCGACAACGAGGAGCCGACCAACTGGACCGCCGCGTTGCGGATGGAGAATTTGGAAATCGGCACCCCCTATACCGTTTACCTGCGCGTGCGCGCAACTGCGAACGCTCCGCACAGCGAAGCCACCAAGGTGCTGGAAAACGTTGAATTTTCGCACCTGGTAAACCTCAAACCGCTGTTCATCATTCTGCTCTGCCTGCTTGCGCTGCAAATTTTGGCGCTGACCTTCCTGCTCATCAGCCGCCACCGCGCAAGAATGAACGCCGTAGCGGCGCCGCTGGTGGCTCTGCTTGCGGTCAAAACCATTCCTGCCGGCCTCTTCCCGTGGATCATCGTTCTCATTGTTGCGGTCGTTGCATTGCAGGTCATTCTGGTATGCCTGTCGTTGCAAACCGGCATCATTTGGGAAAAGCGCACCAAAAAACCAAAGAACAAAAAAGAAGATGGCGAGGCTCCCGCCGCACCGGCCGAGTTTACCCTGTTCGGCGATGCGCCCAAGCAGGAACCGCAGCCGCAGCCGACCGAAGCGGATCGGTCCGAAGAGCAACCCATTCAGCCCGATGATCAACCGGCTGATCAACCTGCGGATCAACCCGATCCCGACGGTCAAAACGATTAAAAAACACGCACCGTAAGCGCGTGAAGACAAAAAAAGAGGCGTTCGCCCAACCGGGCGAACGCCTTTATTTTGTGCAAACTTATTTCTGCAACGCTTCCTGAACGGCAACTGCAACCGCAACCGTCATACCAACCATCGGGTTGTTGCCGGCGCCGATCAAGCCCATCATCTCTACGTGTGCGGGAACCGAGGAAGAACCGGCAAACTGTGCGTCCGAGTGCATTCTTCC
>CAMPBZ010000057.1 GCA_946641795.1 uncultured Clostridia bacterium | reverse complement strand
GGCGTTGCCACTTTTCTTGCCGTGTATTTCATGGCCGGGCGCTGGGCGCTCCCCCAAAAAGGGGATGCCCGCCGCGCTCTGCCGCAGGTGCTGAACATCGGCATTTGCTCGGTGGTCATCGCCCACGCGTTCGGCAGGATCGGCTGTCTGTTTGCCGGTTGTTGCCACGGGGCGGTCACTACGGCGTGGTACGGCGTTTGGAACGCCCAGCTCGGTGCCAAAACGGTTCCCACGCAACTGTTTGAAGCACTCTTCCTGGCCGTTTTGTGCGCGCTTTTGTGCTTTTTGCAAATTCGCACGGCCAAGCGCCTCAACCTTTCGCTTTATTTGATTTTGTACGGCGTATGGCGGTTCGGCATTGAGTTCTTCCGCGCCGACGAACGCGGCAAAACCTTTGTTCCCGGGCTTTCGCCCTCCCAGCTTACGGCGGTTGTTTTCGTTGCTCTCGGCATCCTACTTTTGATCTTCGCTCTGCGGAACGGCCGGAGGAAAGATGAAACGGAACAATGATCTGCTTTTGCGCGTGATTTTATGGGTATCCATCGCGCTTCTCGTCGGCGTTTACATCTTTGATCCCGCCAAGGGCATTGCCGACCCGCAAAACCGCCAGCTGACCAAAATGGCCATCCTGCGCATTGCCGCCATTCCCGCAATCGTTTGCTGTGTTGTAATCCTGCGCCTCAAATTGGCCGGCCGGCCCAAACTGCGGGATGCCGTCTTCTTTCTGCCGGCCATTCTGATCGCGCTCAACAACAGCCCCTGGTTGCCGCTTGCCTGCGGCTCTGCAACCTGGAACGGGACGGCCTCCCTCTGGTTGCTCGTCGTTCAGGTCGTCGGCATCGGGATCATGGAGGAGCTTGCCTTCCGCGGCATTCTGCTGCCGGTTTTACTGGATCGCTTCGGCCGGTCGCGCAAGGGGATGTGGCTTTCCGTGCTGCTCTCCTCGGCAATATTCGGCGTCATTCATTTTTTCAATCTGCTCGAAACGCCAAATCTTGCCGCCGTACTGATGCAGGTCGGCTATTCGGCTCTGCTCGGCGCGCTTTGTGCGGCGGTACTGCTGGGAACGGGGAACATCTGGTATTGCGTTGCGGTGCATACGCTTTACAATTTCGGCGGCGGGCTCAACGCCTATTTCGTTGAGGGAACGGTTTGGACGGCACCGAACGTGGTGTGCACCGTGCTGTTGTCGGTCGCCGTGTTCGGCTGGTATCTGTACTGGATGCTGAAACTGGAACCGGATCGTCTGCCCGCGTTCCGGGAACCGAAAAAGAAAGAACAGGAGGATGGGGAAATTGGCTGATCCCATTTTGCAAACCATCGAAAAACTGCGCGCAAAACTGCTGTATCACGCAAAGAAGTACTATGTGGACGACGCGCCCGAAATATCCGACTACGATTACGATATGCTTTACGCCGAACTGCTCCGTCTGGAAGCCGAGCATCCCGAATACGACGATCCCGCCTCGCCCACCCACCGCGTCGGCGGCAAAGCGCTGGATAAGTTCGGCAAAGTCACCCACACCATCCAAATGAACTCGCTTTCCGACGTTTTCTCCTTTGAGGAACTGGACGAATTTCTGGCGCGCGTGGCCGAAACCGTCAAGGAGCCGGTTTATTCGGTGGAGCCGAAAATCGACGGGCTTTCGGTCTCACTGCATTACGAAAACGGCGTTTTCACGCTGGGCGCCACCCGTGGCGACGGATTTGTGGGCGAGGACGTGACACAAAACCTGAAAACCGTGTTTTCAATTCCGATGCGCCTTCCAGAGCCGCTGACGCTGACGGTACGCGGCGAGGTTTATATGCCGCGTGCCAGCTTTGAAAAACTCAACGCCGCAAGAGCCGCGGCAGGGCAAAGCCTGTTTGCCAATCCGCGCAACGCGGCGGCGGGCTCTTTGCGCCAGTTGGATCCCAAAATCACCGCCGAGCGGCGGCTGGATATTTTCGTTTTCAATTTTCAGGAGGGAGATTTGTGGCCGGACGGCCGCAAGCCGCAATCGCATACCGAAACGCTTGCCCGGCTGCGCGAGCTCGGCTTCCACACGCTGGAAGAAACCGCCGTTGCAAGCACATCCCAGCAGATCACGGCGCGCATTCTGGCGCTGGGCAATCTGCGCCCCAGCCTGCGCTACGACATTGACGGCGTGGTCATCAAAATTGACAGCCTTGCCGACCGCAAACTGCTCGGTGAGGGAACCAACACGCCGCGCTGGGCGGTGGCCTATAAATTCCCGCCCGAGCAAAAGCAAACCAAACTGCTGGACATTACCGTTGCCGTCGGCCGTACCGGCGTGCTGACGCCAACCGCCGTGCTGGAACCGGTCGCACTTGCCGGTACCACCGTTTCCCGCGCAACCCTGCACAACGCCGAGTTTATCTGGGAAAAGGACATTCGCGTAGGCGATATCGTCACCGTGCAAAAGGCGGGGGACATCATCCCGGAGGTCGTCTGCTCCCATCCGGATCTCCGCGCGGGCGAGATCCCCAAATACCAAATGCCCAAGGTTTGCCCCTCCTGCGGCGAGCCGGTGTTTTACGACGAGGACGAGGGCGCCGCAACGCGCTGTACCAACAGCAAATGCCCGGCGCAGCTCTCCCGCGGCATCGAGCATTTTGCCTCCAAGGACGCGATGAACATTGAGGGAATGGGGCCGCAGGTGGTGGAAGCGCTTTTGAACGCGCACCTGATTGCTGACGCGGCCGATCTCTACCGCTTGCAGGCGACCGAGATCGCCGACCTTGACCGAATGGGCGAAAAATCGGCCGAAAATCTGATCGCCGCCATCGAACGCTCGCGGAACGCCGGGTTGGAACGCCTGATCTACGCGCTGGGCATCCGCAATGTCGGCGAGGTTGCCGCGGCGGAGCTGGCACAGCATTTCGGAACGCTGGAAGCCTGTATGCAGGCCACCAAAGAGGAACTTTGCTCGCTTGCCGACTTCGGCGAGATCACGGCCGATTGCGTGGTCAACTTCTTCACCCATCCGCAAAACATCGATCTTTGCAACCGTCTGATCGCGGCTGGGCTGCTGACCACGCCGGTCAAACTGCCAACGTCGGATCTGCTTGCGGGCAAAACCTTTGTGCTGACCGGCACGTTGCCCACAATGAGCCGCGACGAAGCCAGCGAACTGATCAAAAACGCGGGCGGCAAGGTCTCGGGCTCGGTTTCCTCCAAAACCAGTTATGTGGTAGCGGGGGAGGCGGCCGGCTCCAAGCTTACCAAAGCCCGCGCGCTGAACATCCCGGTCATCACCGAGGAAGAACTTCTCAAACTGTTGCAAGCCGAATAAAACAAAAAAAGAGAGCCGCTCGGCGGCTCTCTTTTTTTACGTGCTTTTATCAGGAAGCGGCTTTTACAGCGGCCTTGGTGCCCCAGTAAATCATTTTGCCGGAGCATTTGGCAACTTCGTATTTTTCCTGATCGGCTTTCGACCAGCTCTTCCAGGCCTCTTTTGCGGCGTCGGAAGTTTTGTAGTAAATAATGGTGATAGACTCGGTCTTCGTGGTGTTGCCGTCCGCGTCCTGAATGTCTTTGGTGGCGGTTACGGTTGCGTCAATGGTGCTTTCACCACCAAAAATCGCGGAAACAACGCCGCTTACATAGCCGTTGGTTTTTATTGCGGTGTAACCGTTCTTTTCCAGCGCGGCTTTGGCTTTATCGGGGTCGCTTTGGGGCGCGCAGGCAACCAGCGCAAGCGCAAGGAAGATCACCGAGAGGGCAACCGCAAGCATTCTGACATTTTTTTTCATCGTTTTTCTCCTTTTCAAAATGAATTTTCGGTCAATTCCATTATAGCCCCGTTGCCGTCAAAAATCAATAGGCTTTTGCAAACTTTTTATGCGTATAATCTCCGGAAAAGCGTGCAGAATAAAGAAAAAAGAGGAAGGGAATGCAAAATGGCACAGGGGATCATTCGCTTGCAGGCAAAAATTTGCGCGTGGGCAACGGCGGTCGGCAAAAAAGAAACGGAAGGGCCGCTGGGCAGTTGTTTCGATTTGAAAGACCCAACCGACAAATTCGGTCAAAAAACCTGGGAGGCGGCCGAGAGTGAAATGCAGCGCCGCGCGTTGGCGCTTGCCATTTCGCGGCGGGCGCTGGAACCCGGGCAAATCGACCTTCTCTTCGCCGGCGATCTGCTCAACCAGTGCGTTGCCTCGGCCTACGGGCTTTTGGAGTACCCAATTCCGTATTGCGGCATTTACGGCGCCTGTTCCACCTCGGCCGAGGGCATTTTGCTTGCCGGAATGGCGGTTACGGGCGGCATTGCAAAGTGGGCGTGCGCGGTCACTTCCTCGCACAACTGCGCCGCCGAGCGGCAGTATCGCACCCCCGTGGAATACGGCGGACAGCGGAGCCCCACCGCACAATGGACGGTGACCGGTGCGGGCGCGTTCCTGATTGGCGGAAAAGACGAGGACGGCGTTCCCATTACGCGCGGAATGGTCGGGATCCCGCAGGATAGCGGGGTCAGGGACGCCGCTAATATGGGCGGTGCAATGGCGCTTGCCGCGGCGGACACGCTCAAACGCTTCTTTCAAGAAGCAGGCACGATCCCGGATGATTACGACCGTATCATTACGGGCGACCTTGGCTACGAGGGCGGCGCCATTCTCTGCGATCTCCTCAAAGCCGAGGGGATCGACCTTCGTGCGCAGTATTCCGATTGTGGGCAGCTCATTTACGACCGCGACCGGCAGGACGTTCATTCGGGCGGCTCCGGGTGCGGTTGCGCGGCGGTCACGCTGGGCGGCTATCTGCTCCCGCGGCTTTGGGAGGGCGTTGAAAAGCGCATCCTCTTCCTGCCCACCGGCGCGCTGATGAGCCCGGATAGCATCAAACAGGGGCGCACCATTCCGGCGGTGGCGCACCTGGTGGAACTGGAAAGCCGGACGTTGAAAGGGGAGACGTGACCGATGGATATTTTCATTGCTTGTTTGCGCGCGTTTTTGATTGGCGGCGCTTTCTGCGTCATTGCGCAAATCTTGATCGACAAAACCAACCTTACCCCGGCGCGTATCCTCGTCGTTTATGTGGTTGCCGGCGTTGTTCTGGGCGCGGTTGGCCTTTACAAGCCGCTGGTGGATTTTGCCGGCGCCGGCGCAACCGTTCCGCTCACCGGGTTCGGCTTTCTCATCTCCAAAGGGGTCAGGCAGGCGGTGGAGGAACAGGGCTTGCTCGGCGCGCTGACCGGGGCGCTGACCACCACCGCGGGCGGCATTTCGGCGGCGCTGATCTTCGGCTACCTTGTCTGCCTGTGCTTCCGCGGCAAACCGAAAACGTAAAAAAATAACGGTGTATCGCCCCGCGATGCACCGTTATTTTTCCTTTGGAAAGACCTCTTTTGGATCAATCAATGTCAGCTTGCAATCCTCGCAAACCGTGGGCGTGGGGTAAAAATGCCCGCAACAAACGCAAAGGTAGGAGCGGGAAGGGTCAACCACCGTCTTGCCGGTGGTGTCCTCGTCGGCGGTTTTCAGCGGGTGCGTCAGGGGCGGCATACTGGCCGGGTCGGCAAGGGGATAGCGCAGGCCCGCAAACTTGCAAATGTGGTTGCCCTCGTGGTAGTAAAGGAAGAACCCCGGCTTTTGCTCAAAGCGGAGTTTGCGGATCTTTCCGTCGGTACAGCGCACGCGCAGGGCGGTCTGTACGCGGAAATTTGCCGTTTCGTCTTCGCTTTTTTCGCCGTCGGAAGCGGAGTAGGTGTGCGCCAGCGAGGAGCGGATGATCTCGCCCTCAAACGGCCGGTCGGTAAAAATCGAGAACACGCGAAAGAGGAGCGCGCCGCTCAAAAGGGCAAAGGCCACCCAAACCCACATCCGCCAACCGGTAATCTGCGGCAGGACAGAGCCGCGGTGCGAGTTGTTGAAAAAAACGGCGGCAAGCACCAAAACCGCCACCCAGCCGGCAAACAAAAGCAGGCGGCGCGCGCGGGTACGGCGCACGCGGCGCAAAAGATCGGTATTTCGGCTCGGCAAAGCGGTCATTGCGCACCTCCTCCCGTTGTTCTTGCCTCTATTTTAACATAGGAGAAAACAAAAATCAATAAAAATGCAAAAATTGCAAGGCGAAATATAAATATTTGCGAAAAAATGTCGAAACCGTTGAAAACTGCTTGACTTTTTCGCCCTGTTATGATAAAATAATAAATTGAAATTGCAAAAAGAAGAACGGAGACCTCTGCAATGTATTTTTTTGATGAACTTGCCAATTTTGACCCCGAAGTTGCCGCCGCCTGCGCCGAGGAGCTTGCCCGGCAAAAGCGGAACATCGAGCTGATCGCTTCCGAAAACATCGTTTCCAAAGCCGTTTTGCTGGCGGCCGGAACGGTGCTGACCAATAAATATGCCGAAGGTTTTCCTGGCAAACGCTACTACGGCGGTTGCCAGTGTGTGGACGTGGTGGAAAACATTGCCCGCGAGCGCGCCAAAGCCCTGTTCGGGGCCGAGCACGCCAACGTACAGCCCCATTGCGGCGCCTCGGCAAACCTTGCCGTTTTCTACGCCTTCCTGCAACCCGGCGATACCGTAATGGGAATGAACCTGGCGCACGGCGGCCACCTTTCCCACGGCTCGCCCGTCAATATTTCCGGCAAATACTTCAACGTGGTGCCATACAGCCTCTCGCCCGAAACCGAAATGCTGGATTACGACGAAATCCGCCGCATTGCGCTGGAATGCAAGCCCAAGCTCATCGTTGCCGGCGCAAGCGCCTACTCGCGTATCATTGATTTTGCCAAATTCCGCGCCATTGCCGACGAAGTCGGCGCCATCCTGATGGTGGATATGGCGCACATTGCCGGCCTGGTCGCCGCGGGCGTTCATCCCAGCCCCGTGCCGTATGCCGATGTTGTCACCACCACCACGCACAAAACCCTGCGCGGCCCGCGCGGCGGGTTGATCCTTTGCAAGGAGAAATACGCCCAGCAGATCGACAAAGCCATTTTCCCCGGTACGCAGGGTGGCCCGCTGGAACACATCATTGCCGCCAAAGCCGTTGCTTTCGGCGAGGCGATGACCGAGGATTTCAAGAATTATCAAAAACAAATCGTCAAAAACGCCAAAGTGCTTTGCGAGGCGCTCCAAAAAGAGGGCTTCCGCATCGTTTCCGGCGGCACCGACAACCATCTTATGCTCATTGATCTGCGCCCCTTCGGCGTGACCGGCAAGGAGATGGAGCACCGCCTTGACGAGGTGCGCATCACCGCCAACAAGAACGCCATTCCCAACGACCCCGAAA
>CAMPBZ010000056.1 GCA_946641795.1 uncultured Clostridia bacterium | reverse complement strand
GCGAGCCGAGAAGCAGGTAGAGCGATACCGATCCCAGCCCCATCTTCCAGCCCAGCAAAAAGCCGGTAAAGGCAACAATAAAGGTTTGCAGCGTCATTGGCACGCCGAGAAAGGTGAAGGGCAGCGGGATCACCGAAAAGACGGCGATCACTGCGGCAAACAGCGCCGTAAAGGTCATTTGAAGGGTACGAAAACGCATGGTAATGCTCCTATACTTTCAGCTTGTTTTCAAGCCAGTCGTCCAAAAAACGCAACTGCGCCCCGGTGTGGAACCAGTGCTCGCCGGGCTCCCAAATAGTCAGGCCGGCGCCGGTGCTTTTTGCAAACGCTTCCACCGTTTCGCGGGGGATCAGGGTGTCCCGCCCGCCGAAGAGGATTTCGGTCGGCACCCGCCAGACCGCCGGATGGTCGCAAACGTAGGTGTAGTAATTCCACGAGAGCGTTTCTCCAAAGGAAGTAGGAATGCTGCCGCGCGCCTGCAAATCCGCCTTGCCCGCGCCCACCCAAGCGAGCATATCTTCAATCAACCGTTTCATATCCACCACCGGGGAAATGAAAAACGCGCGGTCGATCTGCTCCCCGGTTAGGGAACAAATCGAGAAATAGGCGCCAATGCTGTTGGCAAGCAGAACCACCCGGTCAAACTTCTTTTTCAAGTCGGCAAAAAAAGGAGGGAACTCGATTTTCGCATCCCAGGGTGTGTCGGAACGGTAGTCAAAGCCGATCACCTCGCAGTTTGCAAACAGCGGGCGGAACCGGTCGGCCTCTGCCGCTTCGCCGCCTTTTCCGTGAACGTAAACGATCGCGGTCTTCATTGCGGATCACCCTCTTTTTTGTTCGCAAAGATCAAAGTGATCTCGGTTGCTTCCTCGGTAATCGAAAACCGGGTGGCGCCGTCCAGCGAAATGTTTTCGTCGGCGTAGTAATACACGCGGTCGCCGGTTTTCAGAGCAAAGGTCAGGCGCACGCCCTCGTATTTGATGGTAAAGCAGTTCCCGTGCTGGTGGCCGCAAACAATATCGGTTACGCCAACCGCCTTTGCCGCGGCAAAAAAACCGTTTTGCCGGGAGCCGGAAAGGGAATCGCTCACATAAACTTCACCAATCGTTTCCACGGTTGGGTCGCCCTCCCGGTAGGCGTTGTAGGCCGCCCGATATTCGGGAATGGGTTTGTGGAAAAAGCACATTCCGGCGGGATATTCGCCGCCGTTTGCCGCGCGTAACCCCTCGGCGTTCCATTGGAGCCAGGCGATCTGCTCGTCGGAGATCTGATCCTCATAGCCGGAATCCAAAAAATAGAGCGTTTTTACAATTTTTCCTTCCTCGGTAACATTCACAACGTAATTGCCGAGCGAGCCGAGGTTGGAAGGGCCGCGGCGGAAGAGCGAGTATTTTCCACTTTCGTAAAGGTCACAGCAGGCGTTCCGTGAGAGCACGGCCGAATCCGGCTGGTTGCCGTAATCGTGGTTGCCGAAAACCGGCGCGTAGGGGATTTGAAAGGAATCCAGCCAGGAAAGAAGCGATCTTAAACTAATCAGGTTTTCGTTGCTCCAGGTCTGGTCGCCGGTCAGGGTGATCAGGTCGGGCTTGGCGCGATTTACGAGATCGGTGATCTCGCGTTTCATGTCGTCCAGGTAAAAAAAGTCTTCCAGGTCGCAGAGTTGAACGTCGGCAAGGTTCAAAATCACAAACGGCTTGCCTTTCTGCTTTTCCACGGTGGCAATTTCCGCAAGCGAAAAGGCGTCGTCTTCGCTCCACGGAGCCATCACCTCGTTGCCGCGGTAGTGGTGCAAAAGCAGGAAATAGGCCGTCAAAAGGCAAACGGCGGCAACCGCCAGTACCGCGCCAACAACCGCAAGAAGAATTTTGTTTCTTTTTTTCATAGCTTGATTTCCGTTCCTTTATATCGCAAAAAGTGCGCTGATTGCTCAATCACCTTGTCTGAATAAGGGATCAGCAGTTTTTTGATCTCGACCAAAAACACCGCCGGCGTGAAATAAAAAATCGGGCAATGCCAAACGCCACCCGGGAATTGGGGGCGGGCATTGCCCGCTGGCGGAGAGGGCGAGATTCGAACTCGCGGTCGGTTATTAGCCGAACACACGATTTCCAGTCGTGCGCCTTAGACCAGCTCAGCCACCTCTCCGTGCCGACTTGTATATCATATCATATTCGGCTTTCGTTGTCAATACCTTTTTTCAAAAAAAATCAAGGGAGATCGGGTTGTGGACGATCTCCCTGTTTTGATAGAAAAGCCAACCGGTAGGAAATTTCCCCCGGTTGGCAATGGCAGCCAATTCCGCCCTACGGTCTTGCCGCTGACTTCATCGTATCTCTGCCCCTTGTAAAGAAGATACCACAAAAGTTTCTGCTTGTCAATAGTTAATACCCCGTTTTTTTGCCCCGCGCGCGCCAGAGCAGTTTGCGTACAAAATCGGCCGGGAAGACCGAGAGCGAAAAGAGCATGGTCAGGCCCAGTTCGCGCGGCAAGAGCGGCGCCGTTCGCAAAACGTTTCCCCCAAGGTAAACAAACACGATCTGCACCGCCAGTACGGCGAGCATAATGACCACGAACACCGGATTTTTGAGCAGTCCGGCAAACAGCTTGACGCGGTCGGTGCGCGCGTTGAAACAGTTGAAGACCGAGCAGAAAATGAAAAATGCGAAAAACGCCGTCAGCAAATAGATATTGTCCGGCGCGTAGCGGAACAGGGAAGTGACGAGCGGATTTTTCAAAAACAACAGCGAAACGGCAACGGTAAAGGCGCTCAACCCAGCAATCTGGTTGACCATATAGCGGTTCAAAATGCCCTCTTCGCGCTTTTTGGGCGGCTCTTTCATATAGTCGGGCCGCGGCGGTTCGCCGGCAAAGGCAAGCCCGCCCAGCGTATCCATAATCAGGTTGATCCAAAGCATTTGCACCACCGTGACCGGCGAATCGATCCCCAAAAAGGGGCAAATCATCGTTACCCCCACCGCCGAAAAGTTCATTGTGAGTTGCAGGGTGATGAATTTGCGAATGCTTTTGAAAATGGTTCGCCCGTAAAGCACCGCCCGAACAATAGATGCCAAATTGTTATCCAGAATGATGATGTCGCCGGCGTCCTTTGCCACCTGCGTTCCCGCGCCCATTGCAAAGCCGATGTCAGCCCGGCGCAAAGCGGGCGCGTCGTTGATGCCGTCGCCGGTCATCCCGGTCACAAGTCCTGCCTCCTGCGCCACGCGCACCAGCCGGCTTTTATCGGTGGGCAGGGCGCGTGCCACCACCGCCAGCCGCGGCAACAGCTCCCGCAGGCGCACGTCCGAAAGCCGCGCCAGCTCGGCGCTGTCCAAAACCAGGTCGGTCTGCTTTCCCAAAATGCCGCAGGAAGAAGCGATCGAGGCGGCGGTTTCGCGGTTGTCGCCGGTGATCATAACCACGTGAACGCCGGCCTCCTGCAACGAGCGAACCGAAGAAGCCGCCTCCGGGCGAATCGGGTCGGAAAGCCGCAAAAGACAAAGCAGGGTCAGCGACCCGCGAATGCCGGCGGCGTGGGCGGGCGCGGGAATATCCTCATCGGAAAGCGCAACGGCAAGCACGCGCGCACCGGTCTGCGTCCATTTTTGCGCTTGCCGCCCGGCGGCGGTTTTGGAAAAACCAACCCGCTTTCCCTCTGCTGTCATAGCGGCGTGAATAAACGGGAAGAGCCGCTCCGGCGCCCCGGTCAGAATGGTCATATTCTGCCTGCCGCGGTAGGTTACGGCGGCGTATTTGCGGGCGCTGTCAAACGGCAGGCGGGAGACTGCGCGGATCCCGGCCGGCTCCGCCTCGCCGAGGACAGAAAGGAGCAGGGCGCGGTCGGTGGCGTTGCCGCCCAGCGGGACGGAAAGCCCTTTTTCATCGGTGCCGATCGTGCTTTCCCCGCCGCGCATTGCCAGCAGGAAAGGCAGGTAGGCGCCGGTGCGCCGGTCAAGAAAGGTGAGCGGCGGCATGGCCTCGCCGGGCGAAAACCAAATTTCTCCCAGCCGCATTTTGCCCTCGGTCAGTGTGCCGGTCTTATCGGTAAACAAAAGGTTCATACTGCCCGCCGCCTCAATTCCCACCGGACGGCGCACCAGCACCTGCCCCTTTACCATACGCCGGATGTTGGAAGAAAGCACCACCGCAACCATCATCGGCAGGCCTTCGGGAACGGCGGTCACCACCACCGTAAGGCCGAGGGTAAACGCGTGAAAGAGCTTGGAGAGCAGGTAGGGGGTGTCGGTAATCTTCATTAAAATAATCTCGCGGCGCATTCCGCTGTCGATCAGAAAAACGTGGAACAGGTATGCCAGCGCCACCAGTACGGCGGCAAGATAGCCGAGCACGCTGATTTGCTTGGCGAGCTTTGCCAGCCGGAGTTTGAGCGGGCTATCGCGCTGTTCCAGCTGGATCTCCCGCGTGATCTCGCCCAAAAAGGTTTTGTCGCCCACCGCAAGCACGCCCATTTCGCCGGTGCCGGAGGTCACGGTAGAGCCGCGGAAGAGCGCCGACGGAGCGTCGGGCAGGAGTTTTTCCCCGGCCGATGGGAACTTTGCAACGTCGCGGCTTTCGCCGGTCATTGCCGATTGGTCGGCGGTCAGCTCGCCCCGCAAAAGAAAGCCGTCGGCGGGGATCAGCTCGCCCGGGGAAAGCAGAACAACATCCCCTACCACAAGGTCGCCCAGCGGAATTTCGGTCACCGTTCCGGCGCGCCGGACGCGGCAACGCACGTTTGCCGCGTCGGCCGAAAGGCGGGCAAACGCCCGCTCGGAGGAACGTTCCGAAAGCGTGGAAATGATGGTTGCCAAAAAAACGGCGGCGGCAATTCCGGCGGTTTCCACCCAGTCGGCCGTTTTGAAGAGCAGGATGAGATTGACGGCCAGCGCAGCGAGCAGAATACGGATGACGGGGTCGGAAAGGTTCCCCAAAAACTGCCGCAGAAAGGATTTTTGCGGGCGGCGGGAGAGCAGATTGCTGCCGTGCCGCTCCCGCGAGGCCAGCACCTCGCGCTCCGAAAGGCCGTTTTGCGAAAAATCGGCGGCAGAGCGGGGGTCTGTTTTCGGTGTTGTTTGGTTCAAGGCAAAACTCCTCCCAAAAGATTTCGGCTTATTATATGCCGGCGCCCGCGCAAAAAAGAACCCGGCAAAATTGCAAAAAGGGAAAATCGCAATCCTACATTATATAAGAAGAGCCGCCGTTTTATGTAAAAAAACGGAAAAAGCGAAAAAAAGTTTACTTTTTTGGGAAAAAATTGCAAAAAGACTATTGACAAATACCAAAAAGGGTGTTAAAATAATAAACTGCATTATAATCGCCTATCATAGCGTTTTCCGGCATTTTTCACAGTTTTTTTACCTCGAAAAACCGCAAAAAACGTCGGGGAAAAATCGCCGGGGTACAGGTGGCGCAAAAGCGCTTACAAAGCGGCTTTTCGCCTGCTTTTCTTCGGTGGGAAAAACGCGGCCGGTTGGCGAGTTGTGACGAAAATTTTGAATGGAGTGATTGAAACAAATGATCAATGTGAAAGAGCAACGGCTTGGTCAGAATACCAGAATGAGCTTTTCCAGATCGCGCTTCGACTACCCGCTTCCCAACCTGGTTGAGGTGCAAACCAAATCCTACAAGTGGTTTTTGGAAGAAGGACTCAGAGAGGTATTGCGGGACGTTTCTCCCATTACGGATTACTCCGGCAACCTGGTCATCGAATTTGTCGATTTCTTTTTGGACCAGAATGCCCCCAAGTATCCGGTTGAGGAGTGCAAGGAGCGTGACGTCAACTACGCCGCGCCGCTGAAAGTGAACGTTCGCCTGACCAACAAGCAAACGGGAGAAGTCAAGCAAGCGGATATCTTTATGGGAGATTTCCCATTGATGACCGAAACCGGAACTTTCGTGATCAACGGTGCGGAGCGCGTAATCGTTTCGCAAATTATCCGTTCCCCCGGAATGTACTATGCCACCGAGATCGACAAAGCGGCAAAACGCACCTTCTCGGCGCAAATCATTCCCTATCGCGGCGCTTGGTTGGAGTATGAGGTGGACCCCAGCGGCACGCTTTACGTCCGCATTGATAAAAACCGCAAACTCCCGCTTACAATGTTTATCCGTGCGCTGGGTCTTGAAACGCGCGAGGCGATCTACGCCAAATTCGGCGAGGATAACCATTGGGCTCCTACCTTTGATAAGGACAACTCCGAAGATCTTGCGGCCGTTTCGCACCTTCCCGTGGCCGTGGAGTCGCTCAAAGAGATCTACAAGAAACTGCGCCCCGGCGAACCGCCCACAGAGGACGCCGCAAGAACGCTGATCCATAACTTCTTCTTTGACCCGAAGCGGTACGATATTGCTCCGGTGGGTCGCTATAAGTACAACAAGAAGGTTGCCATCAGCAGCCGTATTTCCGGCCATCGCGCCGCCGAAATGGTGGTCAGCCCCCTGACCGGCGAGGTGATTTGCGAGGAGAACGCCGTCATCACCAACGAGCTTGCACGCACAATCGAGCGCGCGGGCGTGAACGAGATCACCATCCTCTTGGATAACGGTACCACCGTTCGCGTGGTTGGCAACAACACGCTGGAACCCGAGTACGTTCTGGGCTACGACCTCAAAGAGAGCGGTGTGCGCGAAAAAGCGTTTATCCCGGTTCTTTTGGAGATCCGCGACGCCTGCGAGGGCGACGAAGCGCGCATTCGCGAAATGGCGAAAGAGCGCATTGACGAGCTCTGCCCAAGACACATTACCAGAGATGATATTTTCGCTTCTATCAGCTACCTGATCGGTCTGACGCACGACGTTGGAACGGTGGACGACATCGACCACCTGGGCAACCGCCGCATCCGTTCGGTGGGCGAGCAGCTGCAAAACCAGCTCCGCATCGGCTTTACCCGTATGGATAAGATCATCAAGGAGCGTATGACCACGCAGGATAACGAAAAGCTGACCGTTCAGGCGCTCATCAATATCCGCCCGGTCACCACCGTCATCCGCGAGTTCTTCGGTTCCAGCCAGCTTTCGCAGTTTATGGACCAGAACAACCCGCTTGCCGAGCTGACGCATAAGCGCCGTCTTTCGGCGCTCGGCCCCGGCGGTCTTTCCCGTGACCGCGCGTCCTTTGACGTTCGTGACGTTCACTATACGCACTACGGCAGAATGTGCCCCATTGAGACCCCCGAAGGCCCGAACATCGGTCTGATCTCCTATCTGACCACCTATGCCAAGATTTCGGACTACGGCTTTATCGAGGCACCCTACCGCAAGGTGGAGCATATCCCCAACGGCGACGGCACCTTCCGCCACCACGTGACCGACGAGGTGGACTATATGACC
>CAMPBZ010000055.1 GCA_946641795.1 uncultured Clostridia bacterium | reverse complement strand
CGAGGGTGTAGTTGAATACCCGGTAGTTTTTGAATTCCATTGGGGTGCTGATGGGGTTGGACATTTTTGTTTCCTCCGTGTTTTTTTTATTTCTTTCCCGGAGGTTTAGCACTTAACCGGAACTCCGAAAGGCGCCCCGCTCGGGGCCCCGGTTAACTGCTAATCCTACCGGTGAAAAGACTTTTTTGGGTTTGCTTTTTGAAAAAAAGCGCGTACATAGAGTGCGGAGCAAGGGTCGCGGCGTTTGCCCGGCCCTTGCTCCGTTCCGTTTACTTTCTCAAACCGAGTTTGGCAACGATGGCGCGGTAGCGCTCGATGTCCACCTTTTGCAGATAGCCGAGAAGACTTCTTCTTTGGCCGATCATCTTTTGCAGACCACGGCGGCTGTGAAAGTCCTTCTTGTTGGCTTTGAGGTGCTCGGTGAGATTGATGATACGGGAGGTCAGAAGCGCGATCTGCACTTCGGGAGAACCCGTATCGCCCTCGTGAACAGCGTACTGCTCGATCAGGGCTTGTTTCTCTTCCTTCATCATAGCTTGGTTCCTTCACCTTTCTGTAAATTTTTTCGTGCGAATGACCCGGTGCGGCGGTGGGTGAAGACCTGCGCGGCAGGACAATTCCAACCGACTGCGTCATCGTCACGCAAAGTGTATTATATCATAGGAAAACGCTTTTGTAAATAGTTTTTTAATAATTTTTCCCGAAAAATGCTTCTTTTTTCAAAAAAGTTGCCGTTTTTTCGGTTTTTCAAACGGGCAAAGGCTCGCTTTTTTCGGTTTCTTTCGGCTCGGTTGCGCCGCGCGCGGCCTTGGGCGGGCCGTTTTTGCGGAGGGCTTCCACAATGGCGTCGGCAATCATTTTTTCGCCGCCGGTCATCTCGCGGGCAAAGCGGTGGCAGTTTTCAATGTAGGGCGCCAGGGTTTCGGGGTGGTCGATGCAATCGGTCAAAAATTCGGCGGCCTTGTCCGGGTCATTGATATGAACGCCGGTTTTCTGCTCGTCAATGTAAAAGGTGCGGGTGCTGCGCTCAATCTGGCTGGCGCAGAAGTTGGTCATTACCGGGGTACCCATATAAGCGCAATCCAGAATGGCGTTCGGGCCGGCCTTGGTAACCAGAAGATCCGAGGCGCCGTAAAGCTCGTGCGCGTCGCCGTCAAACCCGTAAACGCGCAGGTCCACCTTGCCGGTATGCCCCACCCGCTCGGCCAGCTTGCGGTGCACCTCCTCGTTTGAGCCGGTCAGCGCCAGCAGGGTAAACGGGCGGTCGATCTCCAAAAAGCGGTTGGCAAATTTGAGCAGCAGACCGCCGGCGTAGGCGCTGGAAGAAAGCGTTACGATAAAGCCGTTTTCGGGCAGGCCGCGCTTTTTGCGCAGGGCGATTTTATCCTTCGTGCAGTCAATCACCTTTTGCCGCAGGGCAAAGGGCGCCCAAAGGCATTTTTTGGGGTCGAACTTCATTTTAACCGCCTCTTGATACGCGCCCTCGTTGTTGAAAATGCAAAGGTCGGCGCGCTTATCCCACCAGCCGTGAACGTTGGTGTCGGGGTCGTAAAACCCGGTCAGAAAATGGCCGCCGTAGTGCTTTTTCTGCGCTTCCACCGAGTCGTGCAACGGGGTAAAATGGGTGTGGAAGGTCATATCGGGGTCAAACCGCTTGAAAATTTCAATCACGCGCTTCTTTTCCCGGCGGAAAATGGTGGCGTTTGCAACGATGAGCGAGGCCAGACGGGGGAAGAAGCGCATGCGCATCATTGAAATATAGAACATATGCGAGGGGTGCTTGTTGCTCCGCTTGACCTCGTCGATCAGAAATTGCTGATATTTGATTAAAACCTTGTCGTTGGTATCGGTAAAAATGTTGGTGCGAATGACTTCTACCTCGTCGGAATGGTATTTTTCCAGCGCGTCGGCAATGGCGGTTGCCGAGGTGATGTGACCCATACCGGCCTCTACAAAGGTGATTAAAACTTTATATTTTGCCTGTTCCAATGTTTGCACCTCGAAAAAAGGGTGATGCCGCGGCCGCGGTTTTTCTCTATTATACTCCTTTTTTCGACGGCTGTCAAGAGCCGGGCGCCGGAAGGAAAAGGGAACAGTCCGGGCAAGGCCGCCCGGACTGTGGTTATTATTTCAGAAAAGATTTGATCCGTTCCATTGTTTCTTCCTCGTAGTTGCAAACGTCGCGCGCAACGGCAAGGACGCTTTCGGGAACGCCGGTGTTTTCGGCCTCGTGCAAGGCGCGCAGCAGGTTGCCAACGCCCATGGTGGTGCCTTCCAGGATCATTTGGGCAATGTGCGGCGCGGAGGGGTCGGTCAGCGTATGCCAGAAGGTGCCCATTTTTGCCGAAAAACGGGCAACAGGGTTGATTTCCGCCGGGGTGGCGCCCAGCGCGTGCAGTTCCTTGACAACGCGGGAGGAGAAGGCCTCGTAAACCGAGACCTCGGTGGTCATTTCGCTTTTGAGGGCTTCTTCTTGGACGTGGGGCAACAGGTCGAGCAGGGAGTCGGCGCACATCCGCACGTTGCGGTAGGTGCCTTCCAGCAGTTCTTCGGCGGTTTTCGGCTTGGTTTCGGTCATGGTTGCGGTTTCCTTTCAAAATCAAAAAATGGATTTGCGAATAGTGTTTCACAAATCCATTTTTTCATACGGAAAACCTTTATTTTTTCTGCTGGCGGACGTCCCTGCCGCGGAACATCAGCACCCGGTACTCGCCAAACAGGCGGCTTGCAATGCGGTCGGTGTAGGTTTTGCTGATCTCCATTGGCGGCAGATTGGAGCTGATAACGGTGGGAAGCTCCTTGTTCAGCCGCGTGTTGACCACGTGGTACAGGCAGGAGAGCGAGAACTGGTTGACCACCTCAGTACCCAGATCGTCCAGCACCAGCAGGTCGCATTCGGTGTAGCGCGAAACATCGGCGCCGTTCCCCTGGGCAAGCCCGGTGCCGAAACGGAGCGTTTCAAAATCCGAGAGCATTCCCACGGCGCTGTTGTAGAGCACGTCATAGCCCCGCTCGATCACCCGGCGCGCAATGGCCGAGGAAAGGTGGGTTTTGCCAATGCCCGAGCCGCCCACCAGCAACAGATTTTTTGCCGTGGGATCGGGGGAGCCGAACTCCTCGGCAAAGGTTTTTGCGGCGGCAAAGACCTCGCTCATTTCGCGGTAGATCTCGGGATTGTAGCGGTAATATTCCAGCGAAAAGTTTTCAAACGACTGTTTTTTGAGCAGTTCCGAAAGCCCGGAGGAGCGCATACCCACCTCAATGATCCGGCGGCGCATACATTCGCACATTTCGCCCTTGATAAAGCCGGTGTCGCGGCAGAGCGGGCACTCATATTTTGCGTCGTCGTAGTCGGCGGGAAAGCCGTTTTTGCGCAGCAGAGCGGCGCGCTTGACAAGCAGGGCGTCGGTTTCCTCGTGCAGGGTTTGCACCGCCGCGGCAACGTCGCCGCCTTGCATTGCGATCTGAAAGATCTTCAACCCCAGCCCGGAAAGGGAGGCGTCCAGCGCGCGCACTTCGGGAATTGCCTCCTCCACCTCGGCGCGGCGCGCCGCGGCTTCCTTTTCGGCGCGCAGGGCTTTTTCCTCGTATTCTTCGCGTACCAGGCGCATATTTTCTTGCCTGTATGACGTTCTGTAAGACATTTTATCGTTTCCTTTCGGTCATTTGGTCTCCGGCTTTCCGTAACTGCGGCGCAGGGCGGCCTCAAAGGCGGCGTTCGGGTCAAAGGTTTTGAAATCGGCGGTAGCATCGCCGGTCTTTTCCCGCTCGGCGCGTTCGGCTTCCAGCGCGGCGTCAATCTCTTCCGGGGTGTTCAGCCCGGCGGCGTGCCAGCGTTCCAGAATGGCGTTGGTATATTGCATAGAGGGCTGGTGAATGGTGTCCACCGTAATCTCGTAGGCGCGGCGGATGATCTCCTCGCCGTAGCCGAAGGAGGCCCAGGCGGCGATCAGCTTTTGCTCCTTTGCGGTTAGCGAGCGGCTTTTCAGCCCGAAAACGGCGCGCACCTTTCCTTCCAGCGTGTACTGCGCTTCAATCAGTTGTACCTGCTCTTCCAGCGCCTCGGCGGTGGTAATGCCGCGGTCGATGAGCGAGATGGCATAGCGCTCGATGGTGCGCATTCCTTTTTTCTCAATGCGCGCGCAATGGGCAAGCAGCAAAAGGATGTAATCTTCGTCCAGTTCCAGGTAGTCCACCATACCCAGCAGAATGTTGATCTCGTAGGTGTTGAAGAGCTTGCCCATAATCCGCTGGGCTTCCTCGATCATTGCGCGCAACGAGGCGCGGCGTTCGAGCATTGCGTTGAGCTCCTCGGTGGAGTAGGTGGGGATTTCGTCGGCGCGGGCGAGTTTTTTGGGCGCCGCCGGTGCCGGTGCGGCCGCCGGTTTTGCCGCCGGCGCGGGCAGGGAAAGGTCGGTTTGCAGAATGCCGGCCGCCTGCCAGAAGGCAATGTCCTCTTTGATTTCGGATTGCTTGCAGTTCAGCTCCGCGGCAAGGGCGGCAAGCTCGGTCATTCCCGCGGCAAGCAGGAAGAGCACGCGCAGCTGGCGGGCGGACGCGTTGATTTCGGCCGCCGCCGAGGGCAGGGTAAGCACGCGGCCCCCGAAGTTCCATTGTACTTTCATATGTTCAGATTGCTCCGTTTGGTGGCGTTAATCTTTTTTTGCCGGTTTGTGGCAAAGGCGGTAGTTCAGGCTCATCAGCGAGTCGCCCAGGTGGACTTCCTCCACAACAATTTCGGGGTCATCGTAGTGCAGTTCCTTGCCGGTAAAGTTCCAAAGACCTTTGATGCCGGCGGCAATCAGCCGGTCGGCAACCGTTTCGGCCTGGTCTTTCGGCAGGGTCAGCACCGCCATTTTGACCTCGTTTTGCTTGCAGAAGGTTTCCAGATCGGTCATATCCCGCACGGTAACGCCGCCGAACTCGTGCCCGATGAGCGCCGGGTTGATGTCGAACAGCGAGAGAATGTCCACCCCGCGTTTGGCAAACATCGAGGAGCGCACCAGCGCGCGTCCCAGGTCGCCCGCGCCGATCACAACGGCGGTGATCCCGGCGCCAACGCCGAGCAGTTCGCAAATTTTGGCATAGAGATAGCTTACGTTATAGCCATAGCCCTGTTGGCCGAAGCCGCCGAAGCAGTTGAGGTCCTGGCGGATCTGCGAGGCGGTAATGTGCATCATTGCGGCCAGTTCCCCGGAGCTGACGCGCATTTTCCCGTTGCGCATCAAAATCCGCAAATAGCGGAAATACCGCGGCAGACGGCGAATGACCGGGTCGGCTACGGTTGGCAATTCTTCCTCGACCGGAAGGTTTGGGAATTGATCGGAAGTTGACATAAAACAATCCTCACTTTCGGTTTTGCTTTTGGGAGCAAAACGATTTTTTTGCGGGGGTTTTCCACAGGTTCCACAGATTTTTCCACAGGGAAATCGGCTCCGGGAGCCGTTTTTCGTCGTTTTTTCTGGTTTTTCGTCGAGCGGTCAGATCACGCCTTCGGGGTTGTCGAGTGCCGAGGCGTTCAGCGCCGTATCGGCAAAGCGCCCGGCACGGTAGCCGAAATATCCCGCCGCCGCCACCATAGCGCCGTTGTCGCCGCAAAGGGCGACCGTGGGCATTGCCAGCCGGACGTTTCTTTTTTTGCAAAGCGTTTCCAGTGCGGCGCGCAGGTGCGAGTTTGCGGCAACGCCGCCGGCAAGCACCAGCGTTTGCAGGCCGGTTTGTTTGAGCGCAAGGCCGGTTTTTTTGACGATGGCGTCCACGATTTTTGCCGTATAGGAAGCGGCAAGATCGGCGCGGTTTACGGTCTCGCCCTTTTGCCCGGCGCTGTTTAGGTAGTTGAGCGCGGCGGTTTTGATGCCGCTGAACGAAAGGGCGATTTCCTCGCCGGCAAGCGCGGGAGAGGGGAGTGCGATCGCCTTCGGGTCGCCCTCGCAGGCCAGCCTGTCCAGGGCGGCGCCGCCGGGATAGGGAAGCCCGATCACGCGCCCGATTTTATCGAAAGCCTCGCCTGCGGCGTCGTCGCGCGTGCCGCCGATCTCGCGGTATTCCATTTTCTCGTTTACAACGTAAAAGCAGGTGTGCCCGCCCGAAACCACCAGGGCAAGAAAGGGCGGTTTCAGGTCGGTATGGGTCAAAAACGCGGCGCAGATATGCGCGTGGATATGGTTGACCGAAACCAGCGGAATGCGATTGGCAAACGCGAGCGATTTGGCAAAATTGACGCCTACGAGCAGCGCGCCGATCAGGCCGGGGTGGGAGGTTACGGCAATGGCGTCCAGGTCGGAAAGGGCAATGCCCGCACCGTCCAGCGCATCTTTCGTAACCTTTGTGACCGCCTCCACGTGGGCGCGGCTGGCAATTTCGGGCACCACGCCGCCGTAAAGCCGGTGGGTTTCAATTTGGGAAGCGACAATGTTGGAGCGCACGGTCAGAATGCCGTTTTGCTCTTCCACCACGGCGGCGGAAGTTTCGTCGCAGGAGGATTCCATTCCAAGGAGCAGAGCCATTGGTTTTTTGAACTCCTTTGTTAAACGTCAGATTTCGGGGCAAGCGGCTTGATCATCACCAGGCCGTCCTCGGTCGGGCGGCGGTAAAAGTGCTTGCGGGTGCCGGCAATTTGAAAGCCGAAGGATTGGTAAAGCCGGATGGCCGGCGCATTGGAAACGCGGACTTCCAGCGAGAGCGCGGCAAGATTTTTGCGTTCGGCCTCTTCGATCAGCCGCGCGACCAAAGCCCTTGCAAGACCCTGCCGGCGCGCCTCGGGCAGAACGGCAAGGTTGAGGATTTGCCCTTCGCCGGGCGCCAACAGCATTCCAATATAGCCCAGCACCGTCTCCCCGTGCACCGCGGCAAAGGCAACGGCTTCGTCCCCCAAAAAGAGACCCAGCGCGTTTTCGCTCCACGGCTCGGAAAAGCAGACGGTTTCCAGCGCGGCAATGCCGGGCAGGTGCTCCCGCGCGACCTGTAAAATATCAACTTTCATCTTTGGCGGAGAAGAGCAGCGCTTTTACGCCCTCGGTAATTTCGGCAAGGCAGGCCTGATACACCGGCAATCCCTGCCCCCAGGGGTCGGAGATCTCTTTCGGCATACCGGTAATTTTGCCGGCGAATTGCGGATACTGCATCAAAAGACCCATCACGTGGCTGCCCGAAAGCCCCACGATCAGGTCGCACTGTGCGGCCAGTTCGGGCGAGAGCATATGGGCGGTGTGCGTGTGGTAGTCGTGCGCGGGCACCGGGGGAATGTTCGCGGCTTCCAGCGCCAGCACGGCGTTTGCGGCGATCGGTTCACCCTCGCAGGCGGCAAGCCCGGCACTAATGGCCTCCACCGGGAGCGGCAGGCATTCCCGCACCGCTTCGGGAAAGTTATTTTTATATTCCGCGGCCAGCGCGTTGGCCACCGCGGCGGCCATAGGCGAGCGGCAGGTGTTGCCGGTGCAAACAAAGCAGACG
>CAMPBZ010000054.1 GCA_946641795.1 uncultured Clostridia bacterium | reverse complement strand
ATCGAACAGTTTGTGTTCCAGGTAATGCGCCGTTCCGGCGGGAACGGTGGTAAAAACAGTTTCGTCCCCGGTGCGGAAGGAGCGGTCGATGGCACCGAACTTTGCCGCCAGCGCGGCGAAGGTCGAGACCGTTTTCTTGGGGAAAATATAAATTTCCAGTCCGCTTTTGTGGACGATTTTTTCGTAGGTTTCGCGCAAGAGGGCGGAGTTAAACTTCATCGTCGTCGCCCCCTTTCAAGCCGGTCAAAAAGTAAACGGTGTCCAGCGAGAAGAGCTTTGCCGCCTCCACCACCTGCTCGCGCGTGACCGCGTTGATGCGCGCGGCGGCCTCCTCCGGCGTTTGCTTTTCGGGGGTCATATTCTGGCGGAGCATGGTGCTTTCCATACTGCCGGCGGCGTCCGGAACGGTGCGGCAGTAAAGCGCGAGCGATTTGCGCGCGGCGTCCAGCTCCTCGTCGGTAAACTCGCCCCGTTGGAGGCGCTCGACCTGGCAAAGGATCTCGCGCTCGGCAATTTCGCGGTTGGCGGGATCCAGCGCGCAACGGATGACCATTGCGCCGCGGGAATTGAGAAAAGACGCCGCGATCCAGTAGCAAAGCGAGCGTTTCTCGCGCACGTTCATAAAGAGCAGGGAGATGGGCGAGCCGCCCAAAATTTCTTTGGCGACCTCAAACGCGGGAATGCGCTCGTCGCCAAAAACGGCACCGTCGGCCTGGAAAAACAGCACCAGGTGCCCCTGACTGATTTCCAACGCCTCCTCTTTGCGCTTGACCGTTTCGGCGCGCCGGGGCGGAGGAACCTCCAAAAACGAGGCCGGTGCCGCCGCGGTTCCTTCCGAAAGGACGGGGAAGGACTGCAACAGCGTTTTTGCAATTGTTTCGGGCGGCGTTGCGCCGATATAATAGCAGGAGAAAAAGGCGGTTTTGCACCAGCCTTTCCAAAAGGCGGTCAGCTCTTCGGGGGTCACGGCGCGCGTTTCCTCCACGCTTCCGCCGGAGGGAATTCCGCAGGGGCGCCCCTCAAAAAAGAGGGAACTCGCGTGGGCATAGGAATAGCGGCGGGGAGAGGCGACAAGGCTCTCAATGTCCTCGCATTGCAGGCGCTTTTCGTCCTCTACGATGGCGGCGGGAAACAAACCGTTCCCGTCGGTGAGCGGGCGGAACAGAATGCGCCGCACAAGATCCGAAAGGTCGGGCAGAACGTCCGCCTGTCCGGGCAGATAGACCGGGTCGATGTATTCCAGCGTCAGCCCTAAAATCTTGCGGTCACCGTAGGAAAAATCACGGAGCTGTACCGCGGAGCCCCAAAGCTCGTCGGTGCGGCGGTCAATGGCCAAAAGGTTGGGATAGCCCTCGCACCCGCGGCGCAGAACGCTCAACATCAGCGGTGCGAGAACGGCGGTTTTGCGGGTTTGCGGCAGAACGGTGAGAAGCGAGAGCCGGGAGGTTTTGAAGCGGTCGGTTTGCAGGGCGAACAGCTCGCCCCGCCCGCCAAGCGGGAGCCGCCGCGGGGAAAATTCGGATGCGGGAATGGAAAAATCGGGCATAAAAGCCTCCGTAACGGTCAAAAAAATTATTCTTTCGCCAGCCGGTCGATAAACAGTTTGCCGTCCAGGTGGTCGATCTCGTGGCAGAGGGCGCGCGCCAAAAGGTCACTGCCGGTAACGTCAAATTCCTCGCCGTTTCGGTCAAGCGCCCGCACGGTCACGTGGGCGGGGCGGGTGGTTTTGCCCCATTCGCCGGGCAGGGAAAGACAGCCTTCCTCCTCGCACTGGGTGCCGGAAAAGGCGATGATGCGGGGGTTGATCAGCTCAATGAGCTTGCCCTCCTCCACCTCTACCACAACCACGCGGCGCAAAACGCCCACCTGCGGCGCGGCAAGCCCACAGCCGTTGGCGGCGCGCATCGTTTCGGCCATATCGTCCAGAAGGGTAAGGATGCGGGGGGTAATTTTATCTACCGGGCGGCAGACGCGGCGCAAGGTCTCGTCGCCGTATTTCAAAATGTTCAGTTTTGCCATAAAACTTCCTTTCTTTTCGTGGGGGTCAAACGCCGTTGGGGTTGAAATCCACGCTGGCGCGCACCGTTTTTCCGCTGCCGATCGAGGCGCGCACCATCAGCTCCGAAAGCACCTGATTGAGCATATCGCTGACGCGGCATTTGATGATGACGCGGGAACGGTAGCGGTTATCCAGCCGGTAAACCGGCGCCTCGAACGGGCCATAGACCAGCAACGGCTCCTCCGGCATAAACTTTTCGCGCAACGGGGGAAAATCCTCCATTACTCGTTTGGTCACCCGCCGGAGCATATCCTCGGATTCGGAGGAGAAGGTCAGCATTGCAAGGTCGCAGAAGGGCGGGAAGCAGAGGAGCTTGCGCAGCTGCATTTCGCGGCGGTAAAAGCCCTCGTAATCCTGCTCGCAGGCAAGGCGGATCACGTCGTGGTCGGGGTTCATTGTTTGAATAATGGCAAGCCCCGGCTTTTCGGCGCGGCCGGCGCGGCCGATGACCTGCGTCAGCATAGCGAACGTCTGCTCGCCGGCGCGGTAATCGTCCAGGTAGAGCGAGGAGTCGGCTTGCAGAACGCCCACCAGCGTCACGTTGGGAAAATCGTGCCCCTTGGTCACCATTTGGGTACCGAGCAGAATGTCGGCCTCGCCGCGGCGGAAGGAGCCCAGCAGGTTTTCGTAGGCGGCTTTGGTGGAGGTGGTGTCGGCGTCCATGCGCAATACGCGGGCGGAGGGGAACAGGCGGTGCAGTTCCTCCTCGGCGTGCTGGGTGCCGTAGCCGATGTGCGCCAGATGCTCACTGCCGCAATGGGGGCATTTTTCGGGCTTTGGATGATGCGCGCCGCACCAATGGCAGCGCATTTGCCCTTCCTCGTAGCTCCAAGGGTAGGTATGATAGGTCATTGCCACCGAGCAGTTGGGGCAAAGAATGGGTTGTCCGCAGTTGCGGCAGGTCACCGTGCGGTTGTAGCCGCGGCGGTTGAGAAAGAGAATGGCCTGCTCGCCGTTTTCCAGACATTCGGCAAGCGCGTCGGCAAGGCGGGCGCTGACAACGGCGTTGTTGCCGTTCTTCGCCTCCTCGCGCAGGTCAACGATCTCGGTTTTGGGGAGTTTTGCCGTTCCCACCCGCTCGGTCAGGCGGAGCTCGGTGTAAACGCCGCGCCGCGCTTTTTCCATCGTTTCCACCAGGGGCGTTGCGCTGGAAAGCACCATAACGGCGTTGTTGTAGGCGCACCGCCGGCGCGCGATCTCGCGGGCGTGGTAGCGGGGGTCACGGTCGGATTTGTAGGTGTGTTCCTGCTCCTCGTCAATCAGAATGGCACCCAGATTGACCACCGGCGCAAAGACGGCCGAGCGCGTGCCGATGACAACGCGGGCGTCGCCCCGGCGAATGCGGCAGTAGGCGTCAAATCGCTCGCCCAGCGAAAGGCCGGAGTGCATGACCGCCACAAGGGAGCCGTAGCGGGAGCAGAAAATGGCAACCGATTGCGGGGTGAGCGCAATTTCGGGCAGGAGCAGAATGACCGAGCGCCCGCAATCGAGCATCCGGTCGATCAAAGCGGTCATTACGCGGGTCTTCCCGCTACCGGTCACGCCGTAGAGCAAGGCGGCCTTGGGTTTGCCGGCGTCGGCAAGCTCGGCCAGCTTTTCGGCGGCGGCCGCTTGCTCGGCGTTCAGTTCGAGCGGCGTGCGGCCGGTGTAGGGAATTTCGGTATAGGGGTTGCGCGAGGAGCGGCTCTCCACCGATTGAACGGCGCCCAGCTTTTCCAGCGTTTTCAGCACTCCGGCGGTCACGCCGGCGCGCTCGCAGAGCTCGGCCGTTGTCATGGTAGCCTCTTCTTCCAGCATGGCAAGCAGAACCTGCCGCTGTTTTTGGGAGGAGAGCTTGATCTCCATACATTCCTTGCCGGCGGCAAGAACGGCGGCGGTCTCGGGCGCTACCCGCAGTTCCCACCGCTGTTTCACGTTGCCCTCGCGCGCCTCCACCAGCTCGGTGCGGCGGCGAATGGAGCCGTCCTTGTCCATCCGGCGGAGCGACGCCTCTACGCGAATGTCAAATTTGCGGCGCAGTTGCTCGGTGGTGGCCTCGTGCTCCTCTTTGAGAAAATCGTAAAGCGCGCGGTCGAGCCGCATAGTGCTTTCGGGCGGCGGAACCGCTCCGGGAGCGAGCGAGACCCATTCCCGCAAGCGCGGGAACGCGGCGGCGGGCAGGAGCGAGCGCACGGCCTGCTCGGTATTCGACATCAGTCGCAGGCGCATATAACTGCAAAGCAGGAGCTGTTCCTCGCCCAGCGAAACTTCCTCGGAGTAGAGCGAAAGGATGAACTTGTGGTGCGTGTAGGCAGAGGTATCCCGCACCTCCATAACGATCCCGGTGCAAAACTTGTTTGCAATGCCGAACGGGACGGTTACAAACCGCCCCGGATAAACGGCGTCGCCCATCTCCTCCGGAATGCCGTAGTCATAGGTGCCGTCCTCGGAAAACGGATTTCCAAGCACGCAAACGCCGGCAATGCGGTAGGGCTGTTTTTTTTGTTTTTGCGTGTTCACGAAAGAGTTTCTTCGGCAGTCTCTTCGGCGGCTTCTTCGGTTTCTCCGGCGTTCTCGTCAATCACGTACTCGCCGCGGTAAATGCGGCGCACGGCTACCTGAACGGCCTTTTCGTCGCGCAGTTCGCGGTCGATCATGGTGTTGATGGGCCGGTCGGTCTCCTTGTTGCCGGTTTGGGCGCGCTCGGCGGCCTCGTGCTGGCGGACGTATTCGTCGGTCACCAGACGCGCGCAGCGGGCGGCGGCAAGCGCCAGCTCGTAGCGGTTGTATTTGCCTTGCGTCAATTCGTCAATGGTAGGGTGAAGCATCTTTCAAAATCTCCTTTTCGGATAAAATTAACTAAAAAATGGTTGGGGGAACGGTCAGTTGGCAAGGTAATCGTCCTTTGCCGCGGGGTTGCGGCGCACCGAGCTTTTTTCGGCGCGGACAATGGCGCGAATTTCCTCGGCGGCCTCGGCGGCGCCGTTTTCGCGGTTGTAAACAATGTAATCGTACTGGGGCAAAAATTCCAGCTCCTCTTTGGTGCGCGCCAGCCGGGCAAGGATTTTTTCTTCCGGCTCGGTACCGCGGCCGCGCAGGCGCTTTTCCTGGGCGGAATAGGAGGGCGGGAGCAGCATGATCAGCACCGCCTCGGGGTAGATCTTTTTCATATTCATTGCGCCGTTTACGTCAATTTCCATAATGAAATTGCGGCCGGAGGCAAGCACTTCCTCGGCGCGGCGGCGGGGCGAACCGTAGTAGTGGCCGCAAAAATAGTTGGCCTCAAACAGGGCGTTCTCGTCTTTCAGGCGGAGGAACTCTTCTTCCGAAATAAAGTTGTACTCCCGGCCGTTTTCCTCGCCTTTGCGAGGGGCGCGCGTGGTGTAGGAGACCGAGCGCTCAAATTCGGGATTTTGGCAGAGCAGACCGTCCACCGTGGATTTTCCGCTTCCGGCGGGGCCGGAAACAATTAAAAGCAGGCCGCGTTCCATAGGGTTATTCCTCTTCTTCCTCGTCGGTGGCGTCGTCCTCTTCGCTATCCAAACGGTTGGCAATGGTCTCGGTCTGAATGGCCGAAAGGATGACGTGATCCGAATCGGTAATAATGACCGAGCGGGTGCGGCGGCCGCAGGTCACGTCAATGGCTCTGCCGTCGTCCTTGGAGTCCTGAATCAGGCGTTTGATGGGGGCGGAATCCGGGTTGGCGAGGGCGACCACGCGCTCGGCCGAAACCATATTTCCAAAACCGACGTTGATAAACTTCATAAAAAAAGGCACCTTCCTCTGCTTGATTTTTGCAAGGCCGCCGGCATAAATCCTCCCGGCTCCCCGCACTTAAAGATTATACAGAGTATATTATATCATAATCTTCTAAAATTGTCAAGAAAGTTTTGAATTTCAATTGAAAGTAGCGGAATGAAAAAAAGAAATAAGAAAAGAACTCGATCAAGATACGGCGTCACCACCAAGTTCCGAGTTTTTCATCGGCGTCATCGAGTTCTTGATATCATTATAGCAAAGAAATCGCGTTTGTCAATACTTTAAATTCAACTGCTTTGGAATTGAAAAAAATAAGAATGCCCTTCCGATTGCTCGGAAGGGCGGTGAGAAGTCTACGCGCGAAGGCCAGGCGTTCTTCTCTGTCAACTCGGAGTTCCCAGTTGCTGCCCAGTTACATAGGGCTAATGGCCAATTCAAATTTTATCAAAAAATATAACATTTGTCAATACTTGAAAGGAGCATTTTGCGGAATAAGTGATGCAAAAAGCAAAGTCCACGTCCCGGCCGCGCCGGCTGTGATGAAATCACAGCAAAAAAGGACAGGAGAGCAAAAATTTGCTCTCCTGTCCTTGTAAAGCCCGCCCGGCAGTGCCGGGGGCCAATTCGGGGTTAGCAGAACCGGCCTCGTAACGCCAAAAAATAAAGCCCCACCCGCCGCGCAGTGCGCGGAGCCGGTTCTTTGCTTTGCAGGACTGATTTTGTAACGCCGTAAAAATAACAGCCCCCAAGCCCCCCACCCTTTTTCAAAAAACTACAACCAATGGTTTGGATTTTTTGAAAGCGGCTTGATACGCTGCTCCGGGTATCCGCCGCGCCAACCGCAAACGGAACGTTTGCGGGGTAAAGAAAAAGAGCAAAGAGGTTTTCTTTGCTCTTTTTCTGTTTTGCGGTGACGCTCCGCGTCACCGCCCGGCGCGGCGGGCATTCGAAGCAGAAAACATAACCGTTTTCAAAAACCTCAACCCTTGGTTGGAGTTTTTTGAAAGTAGGGGAGCGCGAGGGGGAGAGAACTTTTTTGCAAAAAAGTTCTCTCCCCCTCGCGGCCTTGGTCTTCCCTATCCCCCTACCTCCCCGCTCTGGAAGCGTTGAGGATGGCGAGGACGGCGACGCCGACATCGGCGAAGGTGGCCAGCCAAAGGTTGGGGAGGAAGAGATTGAGGATGAGGAAGGCGACCTTTACGGAGATTGCGAAGATGATATTTTGAAGAACGATCCGGCGGGTCTTGCGGGCGATTTTGAGGAGGACGGGCAGGCGGGAGAGCGAGTCGTCCATTAAGACCACGTCGGCGGCCTCGATGGCGGCGTCGGAGCCGAAGGCGCCCATAGCAACGCCAACGTCGGCGCGGGCGAGCACGGGAGCGTCATTGGTGCCGTCGCCAACGTAAACGAAGGCGCCCTGCTTTTCGGAAAGGAGTTTTTCGGCGGCGGCAACCTTGTCGGCGGGGAGGAGCCCGGCGCGGTATTCGTCAAGGCCGAGGTCAGCGGCAACGGCGCGGGCGACCGGCTCGCGGTCGCCGGAAAGCATTACCGAGCGGCGAACGCCAAGCGCGCGGAGGGCGCGGATCGCCTCGGCGGCTTCGGGCTTGCAAACGTCGGAAACAACGATGGCGCCGCAAAAAACACCGCCCAGGGCAAGGTAAACCACCGTTCCGGCCGCATCGTCGGCGGGGGTGGAGGAAAGGGAAACGCCAAACCGGGCAAGCAGACGGGCATTGCCGGCAAGGAGAGGCTCGCCATTGGCCAGCG
>CAMPBZ010000053.1 GCA_946641795.1 uncultured Clostridia bacterium | reverse complement strand
ACCGTTTCGGCAATCATATTGGCAACGCCCAGCGCCATATCGGCGGGGGTTGCAAGGTCGGAAACATTGCCGAAGTTTGCGGCGGTCAGGTTTTCGTTAATGGCGCCGTACAAATGGTTGCGCGAAATATCCTTGATGCGCAGGTCAATGTTGGCAAGGTCGCCTTCCTTGGCAAGCTGCTCGATGTGGTCAATGTTGTCAACGCCCAAAAGCTTGCGGCAAAGCCCTACCAGCGTGCCGCCGCCCATACCGGTACCGCCCAGGTATTCGGTGGTCGCTTTTTTGCCGTTGTAGCGGGCGTGGATCAGCGCCGTTCCGGTTCCCATACTGACCACAATGGCGTCTTTCAGCCCCGAAAGCCAAAGCCCACCAATGCCAATGCAGGGGAATTCGGGAACGGTTTTGCAGTTCAGGTCGTAAATCGGCTTGGTCAAAAAGGTGGAACCCGCGCCGGTCACCAGAATGCGGTCAATATCCGCCAGCTCCAAATTGTTTTGCGCGGTAAATTTGCCAAACGCGCCGTAAACCGAGGTCAAAGGGTCGGTGGCTTTTACAAATTGCGGGGCAATGATGTGCGGTTCCTTGCCGTCCTGCCTGCGAAAGCCGACGATCTTGGTGGTAGTCCCGCCAATGTCAATGCCAATCACCGTTTTTTTCATCAAAATCTGCCTTCCTTTCTGCTCAAATCCAAAGGCGAAAAAAGAATGTATCATTATTATAGCATACCCTTGCTTTTTTTGCAAGATTATGGTACAATTTATATGGAAAAATCCGAAAAAAGGGGGAAAGAGCAATGGCATTTGACGCCGGAATGCTGGCTTGCACGCTTGCCGAGATCCGCAAAACGGCTCTGGGCGCGCGCGTAGAGCGGGTGTTTATGCCCGCGCGGGATGAAGTTTTGCTCGCTCTCCGCCTGCCCGATGGGGGAAAGCGTCTGCTCATCAACGCCGGCGCCAACCATCCGCGCATCGGATTTTCGGAGCTTGCAAAGGAGAACCCCGCCGTGCCGCCCATGCTCTGTATGCTGTTGCGCAAGCATTTGCAGGGGGCAAAACTCTCCGGCGTGCGCCAGCTCGGCTTTGAGCGCGTGGCGGTGCTGGATTTTGACGCCCGCGACGAAATGGGCTTTTCCACCGCGCGCCGCCTGTACTGCGAGATGATGGGCAAGTACAGCAATCTGATTTTTACCGATGAAAACGATAAGATCTTGTCGGTGCTCAACCCGGTGGATTTTTCCACATCCTCGCGCCGTCAGGTGTTGCCGGGTATGACCTACGAGCTCCCTCCGCCGCAGGAAAAAACCGATCCCACCACCGCGTCAAAGCCGGATTTTGAGGCGCTGTTCTCGGCCGCTCCGGCCGAAGGAAAGGCCGAAAAATGGATCCTTTCCGCCTTTTTGGGTATTTCCGCCGCCGTGGCGCGCGAGATTGTCTTTCGCGCAACGGGAAGCGTGGAAACGCTGGTTTCCCGGTGCCGCCCCGAGGCGCTCGAAACCGCCTTTTTTGAGGTGATGAACGCCATTCAGGAGGAGAACTTTTCCCCCTGTATGGTGCTGGACGGCAGCGCGCCGGTGGAGTATTCCTTCCTGCCGCTCACGCAATATACGGGCTATGAAATCAAGCTCTTTTCTTCCGCCGGCGAACTGCTGGACGCCTTTTTCGGCGCCCGCGACAGAGCCGAAAACATCCGCCGCCGCGCAGCCGATATTCTGCACCTGCTCGGCAGCGCCGAGGCACGCATTTCCAAAAAGCTCAATTTACAGCGCGCCGAGCTTGCCGAGTGCGAAAAGGGCGAGCTTTACAAAAAGCAGGCCGACCTGATCACCGCCAACCTGCACGCCATTCGCGCGGGCGCTTCGCGCGCCGAACTGACCGATTATTCGGATTACCGCCCGGACGGCAGTTTCGGGATTTGCGCGGTGGAGTTGGATCCCCGCCTGACCCCTGCGGCAAACGCCCAGCGGCTCTACAAAAAGTACAACAAGAGCAAAACTGCGCGCGTGGAACTCACCCGGCAAATCGCGCTGGGCGAGGAGGAGCTTGCCTATCTTGCAACGGTGCGCTCCTCGCTTGACCATGCCGAAACCGCCGCCGACCTTGCCGAAGTGCGCGAGGAACTGTATCGTGCGGGATTTGCCTCTAAAATGAAGCATTATACCGCCCCCAAAAAACAGCCGGCGCCGGCCGTTGCCGCCTTCCGTACCTCCGGTGGCTACCGCGTGCTTTGCGGCAAAAACAATTTGCAAAACGAGTATATCACCCACAAGTTGGCCGGAAAAACCGACTACTGGTTCCATGCCAAAAACCGCCCCGGCTCCCACGTGGTGCTGTTTGCCGAGGGCGAGGAGCCGCCCGAGCGCGATTTTACCGAGGCCGCCGAGATCGCCGCGTTCTATTCGAGCGCCGAGGGCGGAAGCGTAGAGGTAGATTACACCCTTGTCAAAAACGTCCGCAAACCGGCGGGCGGCAAACCGGGATTTGTCATCTACCATACCAACTGGTCCTGCGTGGTGACCCCGGACGAGGCAAAGATTGCGGGAATGCGCGTCAAATAAAACCTGCACCATATCGCAGGGAAGCGCCCGAAAACGAGAAAAAGGAGAAGGAACAATGAAGGTAAAACTCAAACTCACGCGCGGCATGACCGCGCCCGAATACGCCACGCCCGGCGCCGCCGCGGTGGATCTGCGCGCCGCGTTGGAAGAAGGCGAAACGCTCACGCTTGCACCCGGCGAACGCGCGCTCATTCCCACCGGGCTTGCCATTTCGCCCGAAACCGAAGGGGTGGTCGCCATTGTTGCCGGCAGGAGCGGTTTGGGGGTCAAAAAAGGGGTCACGCTTTCCAACAGCATCGGCGTGATCGATTCGGATTACCGCGGCGAGATTTGCGTGGGGATCATCAACCACGGCGAGGAGCCGTTCACCGTCGCGCGCGGCGACCGCATTGCCCAACTCTTCTTTTTGCCGGTGCTCCACGCCGATTTTCTGGTTACCGAAACGCTGGATGAGACCGAGCGCGGCGCCGGCGGCTTCGGCCACACCGGGGTCAAATAAAATCACAAATAGAATGAAAAGAGGGAACCGCTTGCAAAAGCGGTTCCCTCTTTTTTTGTATTCTGCTTATTCCAAAATTGTTGCCGGTTCCTCGGGGGAGGCATCCGGGGCGTCCCGGGTGTTTGGGACGGAAGCGTAGGTGCTTATTGCGTAGGCAATATCTTCTTCCGGGTAGGGGAGCGTGGTAAAATACCCGCTTTCAAAATTGAAGGGGAGCCATCCTTCGGGTGCTTCATAATTCTGCCGTAGCGAGGCAAGCTGCGCTTTCGTCATCACGGCGATCTCATAGTGCTGATCTGTTGCCTGGTGATATCCGCTATACACGAAATTATCAACAACAAATCCAAACTCGTTCATGTTCACAACTACCAGTCTGGGCAAATATGGGTAATCTTTAATTGTGTACGGAAAATCCGGCTTTACTTTGACCGTGACGGCAAATAGATCGTTGTCCGAGGCCGAAAGGAGCTTGTTGTAAAGCGCCTCGCTCAAAGAGAGCCCGTTCCATTCCACCAGTGCCGGTGAATCGTCCGCAACATAGGGCAGTTCGGCTTCCGCGTCCCAGATGATCTCGTTAAAATCCGCGCGTCGGGTAAGTGCGTTGAACGAGCTATCGTATGGTTTTGGGTTGTCAACCATTCTACCGTAAGAGTTGGAAGAATCGCCGGTTTCGCGGGTCAAAAGGGTTGTCAGAATGATCGCGCCCGAAAGGAGCAGGGCAACCGAAGCGGCAAAGGCGACGACACGAAAGAAGATCGGCCGATTGCTTTTCGGCTTTTCTTCGGTTTTTCGTGCGGGCTTTTCTTGCGCTTTTACGGAATCAAACAGGCCTTCCAAGGCTTCGGCGTCGGCGTTTTGCAGGATTTCGGAAAGATTTTTTTTCATTACAGCATACCTCCAAGTTTTTTACGCAGTTTTTCCATTGCTCTGTGTGCGCGTACATCAACATTCGAGGGCGATAATTTCAACTCCGCCGCAATTTGCTTTGTGCTTTCTCCCAAATAGTATTTACGAAAAAGGATGTCCGAATCGGGCGAGCCGAGCAACTTGATTTGCTCAATTACCGTTTTTGCCAGCTCTTTTTTTGCAATTTCGTCTTCCAAATCGTAATCGTCCGGAATTTCGATCAGATCATCGTCAATCGAAACGGTCGACAGCCGATTTCTTGCAATATTTGCGGCACAATTTCTTGCAATTACGCCGAGATAGGTTTTCAAACTGGCTCGATCGGGATCAAATTTTTCAAGGCTTTCGGCAAATCGAATGAAAACGTCGTTCACACAGTCTTCGATCTCGGATGAGGTACAAATTTCACCGAGTCTGCCCCTGACGATGGCAAAGACAAACCCGGTATATGTTTTCAGTACCTGCTCCATACCTTTGCTTTTATCGTTGGCAAAGAGCGTAAGCAGAGCTTTTTCATCCATAAATCATTCTCCTTGTTGAATCGATTCACCATTATATACCCGAAAAGCCGGAAAATCTTACACTTTCGGAAAGTTTTAGCAAGGAAAGAAAAACGCCGAAGCGGGAGCCGCTTCGGCGTTGGTTTGAGAGGTCAGGCCTTTTTCTTGTCCGCCTTGACATCCAGAACCTTTTTTCCGTTGTAAAATCCGCAAACTTTGCAAACGCAGTGGTTCTTCACAAAAGCGTCGCAGGCGGGGTTGGAGCATTTCACAACGCCCGGCAGAGTCAGCTTGCTGTTTTGGGAGCGTCTTTTGTCTCTGCGTGCTTTGGAAACCTTCTTCTTCGGTACTGCCATGTCTTACACCTCCTCTTTTATTTCCGCGCCCGTGGGGCGCGAAGCCGGTTTACTTTTTTTGGTTCAGGATTTGTCGTCCTCGTCTTTTGCCCATTCGTAGTTTGCAAGAATGGCCAAACGGGGGTCGATCTCGCGCGTCGGGCATCCGCAGGCGCCGTCTTTGAGCGGTTTGCCGCATTTGGGGCAAAGCCCCGGGCAGTCGAGCGAGCAGAGAACGCGCATCGGAAAGGTCAAAAAAATCTCCTCGCCGATCAGGTCGTCCAAATCCAATAAGCCGTTTTGGATCACGGCGTATTCGTCAACGTTTTCTTCCAACTGCTCTTTGGTCAGGGTTCCTTCGGTGGCAACGGTGCGTTCCAGCTCCACGGTAAACGTATCGTTCACCGGGTCCAGGCAACGCGCGCATACCCCGTGGAAAGGGACTTCGGCCGAGAGCGTCAGGCGCATATACCCCGCGCTGTCGGTCACTTCGCCGCTCACACGGGCCTCGCCGTCCGGCTCTACGCCTTCGGGCAGTCGGGGCGAAAAGGGAAAATCGATCGCAATGCGGTCAACCTCGCCGCGCAGCATGGGTCGCATATCTAAAATCATACACCCACCCCGCTTTCGTCCTTCTTCAAACGCGACAACAATTATTATAACGGGTTTTGCGGGTTTTGTCAATAGGTTTTTTCGGTTTTTTTGTCCCGGCCGCGTTTTTCGGCGCGGTTTCGTTGACAGCCGGGGCGTTTCGTGCTATAATAAACCCATCAAATATGCAAAAAAGGAGGGCAAACCCTTGAAAACGGGAGCCGTTATTTGCGAGTGCAACCCGCCGCACGCGGGGCACGCATACCTGATCGAGCAAGCCAAACAACAGTCCGACTGCGTGGTTTGCCTGATGAGCGGGCCGTTCGTTCAGCGCGACGAGGCGGCCATTCTTTCGCCGGCGGCGCGCGCCGAAATCCTGCTTGGAATGGGGGCGGACCTGGTGTTGGAGCTTCCGTTCCCGTACGCGGCTTCGGGCGCCGAGGCCTTTGCCGCCGCGGGCGTTTCGGCGCTTGCGCGGCTGGGTGCCACCGACCTTTGGTTTGGCAGTGAGAGCGGCGACCTTGACCGGCTTTCCCGCCTTGCCGCAACGGCACAAAGCCCGGCTTTCCGCACCGAGTACGCCAAACGGTCGGGCGAGGGGAACATTGGAACGGCGGCGCTCTATTTTCAGTTGCTTGCCACTTTTTGCGGGCTTTCGGAGCCGCTTTCTCCCAACGATATTCTGGCCGTGGCCTATCTGCGCGCCATTGAGGAGCAGGAGGCAAACCTGATCCCCCACGCCGTCAAGCGGGTGGGCGCCGACGACCGTGATCTTGCCCTGAACGCGCAAAGCATTCCCTCCGCCGCTGCGTTGCGAAAGGCGATTTTTGAGGGAAAAACCGATACCATTACCGCGCGATTGCCCGATTTTGAGCAAAAAATCATTCAACGGGAGCAGGCCGCCGGGCGGTTTCCGGCAAGCCTGAACTTTGCCGCTCCGGCCATCCTTTGGGGTCTGCGCGGAGCCGACCCCGCCGCGTTTGAAACCATTGCCGAGGCGGGCGGAGGCGTTGGCAACCGCCTGCAAGCCGCGGCGAACGAGGCGGCCGACCTGGAAGCGCTGTTTGCCCTTGCGGCAACAAAAAAATACCCCAACGCAAGGTTGCGCCGCGCGCTGTTGTTCCTTTTGGCGGGTGTGAAGAAAGAGGATCTTTCGGCGCCCCCCGCCTATGCGCGAATGTTGGCGGCAAACGAGCGGGGCAGGGCATTTCTTTCCGCGGTGCGCAAAACGGCCGATCTCCCGGTGGTAACGGCAAACGCCGGCGTGCCCGATTTTCCGGCGGCAAGGCGGCAATCCGAGCTTGCCAAAAAGGCGCTCTCGCTTTACGCGCTCTGCCTGCCGCGCCCGGCGTCCCCGGCCGAGCTTTTGCGGCAAAATCCCACCGTTTGGTGAAAAGACAAAACGGAATGTGCGGGAACCCTTGACAAGCGGGAAAAAGAATGCTATAATAATACCAGTTTGATAATCCCCACAAGGAGGCAGATATGGCAGAGGATAAACGGCCGCTGGTCAGCGGTAAATATTTGGAATATCTCGGCAAGCCGCTGGTGCGCGAAGGCGACACCATTTGCTATGGCGATATGACCGAAAAATGCATTCTCATTCTGGAAATTTTCTCCTACAATAAAGAAACCGGCGCGCCCGAAAATATTTTGGTGCAGGTCATTGACTCCAAGGACCCCAACAAAATTATTATGCAGGGTAACAAAAAAGGCTTGACAGACGCGTTTTCCATGGGCCTGATCTGGCTGGAACGCGCACTGCGGTCGGCATAAGCCGAAACTTTGGAAAAAAGCGGTCCGGAACGGGCCGCTTTTTTCGTTGTTTTTCCGCCGTTCCGGTTGACAAACTAATTGCGATATGTTAGAATAAGAATATCTTTTAGGAAAGAGGAAGCACCATGCACTGGTCTGAAGAAATTGCACAGCGGCTCATTGACCGCAACCCCCAAAAAGAAGAATACGTTTGCGCCGCGGGCATCAGCCCTTCCGGCTCGATCCACATTGGAAACTTCCGCGATGTGGTAACCTCCTATTTCGTGGTTCGCGCCCTGCAAAAGAAAGGAAAGAAAGCCCGGCTTTTGTTCTCCTGGGACGAATACGACCGTTGCCGCAAGATCCCGGCAAACGTGCGCGAAGTGGTGGGCGACACCTACGATAAATACATCGGCTGCCCCTACGTGGATATTCCCGATCCCTGGGGCACGCACGAAAACTTTGCAAAACACTTT
>CAMPBZ010000052.1 GCA_946641795.1 uncultured Clostridia bacterium | reverse complement strand
AACAGGTGCGAAACGGAAAATTGAGCCCGGTCTTTTTCGGCTCGGCGCTCAACAATTTCGGCGTGGAGTTCTTCCTGGAACACTTTTTGAAGATGACCACCCCGCCCCTGCCGCGCGTGACCGAGACCGAAACGGTGGAGCCTTTCTCGCCCGATTTTTCGGCTTTTGTTTTCAAAATCCAGGCCAATATGAACAAGGCGCACCGCGATCGCATTGCCTTTTTGCGCATCGTTTCGGGCAAATTCGAGCGGGACGAGGAGTATTTTCACGTGCAGGCGGGCAAGGAAATCAAGCTTTCCCAGCCCCAGCAGATGATGGCGCAGGAGCGCGCCGGAATTACCGAAGCCTACGCGGGCGACATCATCGGCGTGTTTGACCCCGGCATTTTCTCCATTGGCGATACCGTTTGCGCCAAAAACCACAAGGTGCGCTTTGAGGGCATTCCCACCTTTGCGCCCGAATGCTTTATTCTGGTGGAGCAAACCGACAGTATGAAGCGCAAGCAGTTTGCAAAGGGAATGAACCAGATTGCGCAGGAGGGCGCCATTCAGATCTTCATTGAGCCGGGCGGCGGTTTGGAACGCGTGTACGTAGGCGTTGTGGGAACCTTGCAGTTCGACGTTCTGGAATCGCGTATGAAATCGGAATACGGTGTGACCTACAAACAATACCCGCAGAGCTACCAGTACATTCGCCGCATTTCCAACGGCGCCGACCCGCAAAAACTGCACCTGTTCGGCGTGAAGTGGGTGCAGGACTTCCGCGGGAGGGACTTTTTACTCTTCAACAGCGAGTGGCAGGTGGGGCATACTTTGGAGGATAACCCCGGGCTGGAACTTGTGGAGTTCGGAAAATAAAAACAGAGCAGTGGCAAACCGCCACTGCTCTTTTGTTTTGCGTTTTTTACTTGAAAAGGATATATCCGTATTTTCCGGATGTATAAATGTCATATTCGTGAGTAGAACTCAATGTGATCGCGCCGTCGGCAATGTAGAACTCGCCGGCCGTCCAACCGTTCTTTCTCAAATAGGAAATCATCGCGTTCAGGTCGGTCTGACTGCGAATGACCAGCGAATGGCCTTGCGCGTCGATCGCGACCGAAGCCTGTGTCCGGATGGATGCAGTGGCAAGATCATTTACCCAAAAATCGCCGGAGGCGGCGTTTTCGTAGTGCTCGCAACGCAGCAGCCCGATCTCATCCAAAAACAGGTAGCTGGAAGTAACGATCCCGGTGCCGCCAACCTCCTGCCGCGCCCAGGTGGTGTCAACGCCGAACACCGCGCCGCCGACCCAAACCTTGTTCCAGGCGTGGCCCGACGTGGCATTGTTGAGGTCTTTCAGGCCGATCACCTCGTCGGCGCGAATGCCTTCGATCTGGCAGAGCAGGCGGAAAGCGCTGGCGTAGCCGTCGCAAACGGCAAGCTTATCAATGAACGCGCCTTTGAGGGTGTAGGCGGAGGTGGTCAATGCGTCGGGGTTCCCGGCGGTAACCTTATCGTAGGTAATGTTCAGGCCGATCCAGTTGTAAATGGCCGTCACCTTTTCGTAGTCGGTCATTCCGTTGTCCACAATTTTGCGCAGAACGCCGCGCGCGATCTGATAGATCTGTTCGGCTCCGGCGGCGGTGTCGGCAAAGACCGGCTTTTTTCCAAAGGGGAGGGTTTCCAGCTCGTAAAGCGTTTGCACTTTTGCGGTTTCGGTCAGCGCGTCAATGGGGAAGGTCTCAAAGCCGTCTTCGCGTCCCGGCGAGGTCAAAAGCCCCTGGCGGTCGGCAATTGTGGTTGCGGTTTGCGAACTCTTGTAAGCGTTTAATCCCTTTTGGTAGGAAACTTTCAAAACCGCGTCGGCGCCAACGCTATCCTGCGTGTAGGAAATGCCGAGCTTCGGGCTCATCGGGAAGGAGACCGAGGCGGTTGCCGTTGCCAGAATGCTTTCGCCGGCTTGCAGGCGGCGGTTCAAATCGCCCCAAATGTAAATTTCCAATTCGTAATCGCCGGTGGTTTTGCCCTCGGCCTGCAATTTGAGAACGCCGCCCACCAGAACGCTGTATTCCACCAGCTTGCAAAACTCTTCGTCGGTGGAGGCCACCAGCGGGAGCTGCTTACCCTGGTAGGAAACGTAGCGGTAGAGATAATATTTTCCGGCTTCCGGAAGGTTATCGTAGTTCGGCTTTTCAGGGGAGCTGCCCGAAAGGCGCAGGGTAAAGGTGCGGGTTTCGCCAAGCTCGCCGCCCGAAAGTTTTGCTACGCAGAAGGAGTAATCTCCGGGTTCCAGCTTTGCCAAGTAGGCGGCCTTCAAGGTCACGCCGTCCTCGGTAAAGGAATAGTCGCCGGAACGGATGCCGCCGCCCAAAATCAGCCCCGGCTCGCCGGAGAGCAGATCGGAGATCGTCAGGTCGGTGTTATCGGTTTTCGTCCATTCCACAAAGGCCTGTCTTTCGTAAACGGCTTCCAGATAGGTGTCGGCTTTGGAAAGCGGGAAGGTGTAAACCGCCGTGGTGCAAACCGTTGTGCCGTTCATTTCCCAGCGCACAAAGCGGTAGTCGTTTTGAAGGACGGGAGCCGAGGCGTGCACCACCGTGCCAAAGCCCAGCGTTTGCCCTTCAAAAGAAGCCGAAACCGGAATGCTTTCCACATTGGAAGCGGCAACAAAGGAGCGGATCGCAACCGACGCCCAGTTGGCGTGCAGCACGCAGTCGCCGGTTTGCCCGGCGGGCAGGGTCAGGCCGGTTTGCAGTTCGGCGTTCCAGCCCAAAAAGCGGTAGCCGAGGCGCTCGGGGTCGGGAATGACGATCTCGTCCTCGATCGTAAAGGTCTTGGGCATTGCACTCAATTCCTCGTCGGTCAGGTTTTCGTAAACCAGGCGGTAGGTGGCCATTTCCCAAACGGCAACAAAGTTTACGTTGCCGGTGTAGCCGGAGGGGATCACACCATCCATCGGGGTATCGGGGTCCTCTTTCAGCGTCCAATATTGAAACTCGTAGCCGGGGCGGGTGGGCGAGTGCGGTGTGTACCCGGCGGCGGAAACGTAGGAAACCACAATTTTTTCGTTGTCGTAATTCAAATCGTAGGTGGCGGTATAGGCCGTTTCCACCGGCTTCGGCTTGATGCTGTAAATGATTTCTTCAATGGTGGAAGCCGAGCAGGCGCAAAGCGTTCCCAACAGCACCAGTACCAGCAGAAGCGCAGAGAGTTTGCAAGCTGTTTTCATCGGTAATTTCTCCTTGTAGGGCGGAAGTTCTTTCATATTGTTTTTATTGTATCATATCGCGGCGGGAAATGCAACCCCCGCAAAGCGCAATTCATTTTTTGCCAACCAGTTCGGCAATGTGCGGCGGCAGGGGCGCGTCGCTGACAATGGCGTCAATTTCGGAAACGCTCCCCATATTGTAAAAGGCGGTTTTGCCGAATTTGCTGCTGTCCAGAAGCAGTATTTTTTTGCGGCACCGCTCAAACATTACACGGCGGATGCTGGCCTCTTCCAGTTTGCGCTCGGTCATCTGCCCGTCGTCCGCCAGGCCGTTGCAGGAAAAGAAGAGCAGGTCGGCATTGATATGCCGGACGAACTGCTCGGCCTGCTCGCCGATGTAGGAAAAGGAATGAATAATCATCTGCCCGCCCGTGCAGAAGGTGCGGATGTTTGCCTCGGCCAGCGAAACGGCGGTTTTTGCGCCGCTGGTAACCACCAGAATATCCTTAAAGCGCGAAAGATACGGCACCAGGTGGTAGGCGCTGGTAGAGCCGTCGAGCATCAGTACCATCCCGTCCTCCACGTATTCGGCGGCGCGGCGCCCCATTTCGGATTTGACCGAGCTGCGTTCGTTTTCGCGGAGCAAAAAGGGAATTTCGCGGTCGGCGGCTCCCTCCCGCACAATCGCGCCGCCGTGCACCTTGCGGAGCAATCCGCGCTCGGCAAGCTCGGTAAAATCGCGCCGGACGGTCGGCTCGCTTACAAACAGTCGGGCGGCAAGCGCACGAACGGTCAGACCGGGGTCGGAAGAGAGAAGTTCCAGGATCTTCGTTTGCCTTTCTTCTACGCGCATATCGGTTCTCCTTTTGATGATTTATGATCGTATTTGATCAAATTGTGATTATTTGGAAATGTTTTTGATCGGTATTGACAGCTTTATGATTTTATTATATCATATAAGCAAGTATTCTGTCAATGCTGCGTTCCAAAATATTACACCCGAAAAGGAGAAAAAAGAATGAAAACCACAGCCCTCAGATTGCACGGCGCAATGGATTTGCGCCTGGAAACTTTTGAACTGCCCGAAATCACCGCTGACGAAGTTTTACTGCGCGTAGAAAGCGATACCGTTTGCGCCTCCACCTACAAGGCGGTCAAACAGGGGAGCGGCCACAAGCGCGTCCCCGAGGACATTGCCGAGCACCCGGTCATCGTCGGGCACGAGATGTGCGGCACCATCGAAAAAGTGGGCGCAAACCTCAAAGAGGAATGGAAAGTCGGTCAGCGCGTGGTCATCCAGCCGGCGCTGAAACTGGAAAGCGGATACGATCCCGGCTATTCCTACCGGTATATCGGCGGCAACGCGACCTATGCGGTCGTCCCGAAGATCGTGCTGGACCGCGGGTGCCTGATCCCGTTTGAAGGGGACGCCTTTTTCAAGGGCTCTCTGGTCGAGTCGCTGGGCTGCATTCTGCGCGCGTACAAAGGGTGCTACCATACCGATTACAGCAACTACGTCCGCACCGACGGCGCAAAGCGCGGCGGTCGGCTTGCCGTGCTGGGCGGCGCAGGCCCGATGGGAATTGGCGCCATTGTGCTGGCTTCCGGCTACGCGGGCGTGGGGCAGGTGGTTGTGACCGACATTAACGCGGAGCGGCTTGCCGAAGCGGAGCGGAAGTTTACCCCTGCCGCCGCAAAGGCGCAGGGAACAGAGCTGATCTATTTGAACACCGCGAATGTGGAAGACCCCGTTGCAAAATTGAAGGAGCTTTCGCAGGGCGGGTTTGACGACGTGTTTGTGATGGTTCCCTCGCCGGTGCTGTTCTCAATGGCGGAGGCGATTTGCCGCGAGGACGGGTGCATCAACTTCTTCGCCGGCCCGGCCGTACACGATCTTCCCGGCTCGCTCAACCTTTACCGGGTGCATTACGACGGGATCCACGTGGTGGGTACGGCGGGTAGCATTCCCGAGGACACGGTGGATGTTATTCACCTGATCGAGCAGAACAAAATTGACCCGAGCGCCATCGTTTCGCACATCCTCGGCTTGAAGGACGCGGCGGCCGCCATCTTCGGAATGGAAAAGCCGAGCGGCGCAAAAAAGGTCTGCTACACCCACCTGGATATTCCGATGATCGCCGTGGACGAACTGGGCGAATGGGGCAAGAAAGACCCGCTTTACGCCAAGCTGGACGAAATCGTAAAGAAAAACGGCGGCATCTGGTGCGCCGAGGCCGAGCGCTATCTGCTTGCCAACGCGCCGAGAATTGCGGGAGACTACCCGGAGGGAGCAAAATAAATGAAAAAGATCCGAACCATTACGCTGAACCCGTGCTTTGACTGGCATTACACCGTTCCGGATTTTTCGGCCGGAAAGGAAAATCTGGTCACCGATCTCTCTATGGAGGCGGGCGGCAAAGGGGTCAACACCTCGCGGGCGCTGCGGGTCAACGGGGTGGAAAACCTTGCCTATATCGTCATCGGCGAGGAAAACGGCGAGGCCTTTGTTGCGCAAATGAAGGCGGACGACATTGCCTGCCGGTATTTCAAAATTCCGGGGCGGATCCGCGAGAACATTACCATTCACCCCGAAGAGGGAAAGGAAACGCGCATCTCGCTGAACACCTTCCGCGTACCCGAGGCGGTGCTTGCCCGGGTGGAGGCCGCCGTTCTTGCCGAAGATCCGGCCGAGCTGCTGCTCTCTTTTTCGGGGCGGATCCCGAAGGGGCTGGAAAAGGAAAGCGTAAAGAAAATGCTGAAAAAGCTGATCGACGGCGGGGCAAAAGCGGTCGTTGACTCGGCATCCTTCACCCCCGACGATTTGAAAGAACTGCACCCGTGGTTCATCAAGCCGAACGAGCAGGAGATCGAGGCCTTTCTCGGAAGAACGCCAAAAACCGCGCGGGAAGCCGCAAGGGATGCGGAGGCGCTGGTCAAAGCGGGCGTCAGCGAAACGGTAATGATCAGCCTGGGTGGCGACGGAGCCGCGTTTTCGGACGGGGAGAACACCTATGTTTTGAAGGTTCCAAAGCTGGAAAATCCCGTGTCCACCATTGGGGCGGGGGATAGCACCGTTGCGGGTCTGCTGGCAGGAACGGCGCAGGGGCTTTCGCAGGCCGAGGCACTCCGCCTTGCCGTTGCCTACGGAACGGCCGCCTGTATGACTGCGGGCACCCTTCCGCCGCGCCCCGAGGACGTTAAAACCGTTCTCGCGCAAACAAAAGCGGAACGGCTATAAACCTGCCGGGCAAAACAAATCCAAAATCATCAAATCGGGCCGGACGCCACGGAAGAGTGGCGCCCGGCCCGATCGATTATTCTTATAGGGGTTAATTTTTCTTTGCAACGCAAGTAGAAATTAAAAAGGGGTTTTGCATTCCTTTTTCTTCGGATATGCCGCGAGAGATTGCCGCGAGAGATTTATCAAAAAACTATTGACAAATTCAAAATTTGTTGTATAATAAAAAAATTTGGTGATACACAACCGAATGGACGGATTGGGGAAAATATGAAAAGGAGCATTTGTATATGAAACATGATTTTCATTTCATTTCAAAGAAGGATCCTCAAGTATCAGCTGCCTACAGTGATTTAATGCAATTGCTGAAAGAAGTCCGAAAAGAACTACGAAAGGATTATACTTTTCAGCATAAACTTGTGGGCAGTTATTCCCGGGATATGATCACGTACGATGCAAAATCCAATGTTGGATTTGATTTTGATGTAAACATCTATCCAAACGACGAAGAGCAAAATTTCACCGCAAAAGAAATAAAGATGATATTTAAGCAGGCGTTGGACAAATGGGCAGCTCGTCACGGATTTGACTACGCAGAAGATTCAACGAGAGTTTTGACAATAAAAATCAAGGATAGAGAACACCGTAAAGTAGTTTATAGTGTGGATTTTGCGTTTGTACATGATTATATTGATGAAAATAGTGTTGAGAGGCAAGAGTACATTCGCTTTAATAAAAGACAGGTGTATTATTCATGGGAAAATCAAAGCAATGGATATTATCTGCTTTCAGAGAAGATTCAATGGATAAAAGAAAACAATTTGTGGCAAGGCCTAAAAGATTTATACATAGATAAGAAAAATGCAAATGATAACCCCGATGTACACTCGCGGACAATTTTTGCAATAACTGTGCATGAAATATGCCAGAAGAATGGATATTGCAACAACAATTATGAGGATGATAACTAAAACGCCTATATTTAATGCATTGCAAACAAAAAGCTTCCGAGGGTAAAATTCTTCGGGAATTTTTTCATAGTCCCCCGTGCGCGGCCCTGCGCCGTCGAGGCGCTTTGCGGTTCGGTCGGCGGGCTCCCTCCCGCCAAACGGCTCTTTGGGCGCTTCGCTTTGCAAAAACGCTCCCCCGGAGCCTTTTTGCTTCGCTCACCCTACCACCCCACCGCGCTTTGCGCTGTTGGGGTGGTTTCGGCCGCGCGTTCCAATGATGCAACGCCAAACAAATAAAGCCACCCGGCTTTTGCCGGATGGCTTTATTTGGTCTGAGTGACACGACTTGAACGTGCGGCCTCTACCACCCCAAGGTAGCGCGCTACCAACTGCGCCACACCCAGAT
>CAMPBZ010000051.1 GCA_946641795.1 uncultured Clostridia bacterium | reverse complement strand
AAAACGCTGTCGCTTACACCGGCCAGCGGAGCCAAACAAAGCCCGTGCCGCAACTCCACCGCGCCAAACTGAACCTTTCCCACAAGCAACCCCCCCTTTCCAAAAAATCGTTTTCTCTATTTTACCATAAACGGGCGGCAAATGCAAGCGGCCGGAAAAAAAGATTTCTCCGGCAAAAATCGTTCGTCACATTTCCGGCGGAAATCCGCTTCTTCGGCAGGGCATTTTCGGCGCCTGTGGCGAAGCGCGTCGCAAGACAAGCGCCGGGGTCGGAACGGCGCGAGCAAAAGCGTTTGCAAACCGGCCGGGGATATGCTATGATGGGAGAACACCAACCGAAAGGGGGAGGTTTGAAAAAATGAAAATCGGAAAACAGATCGCGCTGATCGCGGTCGTCTCTCTGCTCGCCATCGGAATTGCCGTTGCCATTGTCTGGTTCGCCGGCCCGGCGGCGGGACAAGCCGCCGATCCGCCCGCGGCGCAGAACACCGGGCAAACGCAACCGCCCGAACCCGAACCGGAACAAGGGAACCGCGACCTCCCGGACAGCGGGAAGAGCAAACCCGTCAGCGGCCCGGCGGACGAGGAACCGACGGAAGAACCGGAGGAACTGCTCTATCAAAGCCTGGGCAACGGCACCTGCGCGGTGATGGGGCCGGGCGGGGTAAAGGACGCCTGCGTGGTCATTCCCAAAACCTCGCCGGCCGGGGAAAAGGTGGTCAAAATTGCCTCGCGCGCCTTTTTCGGGTGCGAGGGGATTACCGCCGTGCAGATCCCCGAAACGGTCAAGGAGATTGGCGACAAGGCCTTTGCCGATTGCAAAAACCTGGTTTACATTTCGGTCAACACGCAAAATTCGGTGTATTGCGACCTGGACGGCGTGCTTTATACGGCGGATAAGCGCATCCTGCTGCAATACCCGCCGATGCGCGCGGGCGACCCGCTGGTTTTGCCGGCCAGCGTGACCTGCGTTTCGGAAATGGCGTTTTACCAAAGCAAAAATCTCAAATCGGTGCTGTACGAGGGGAGCGGCGAGGATTGGGAGCGCATTGCGATTGGCGCTTACAACTACGCGCTTATCGCCTCGGCCATTTACTTCAACGCGCAAAGCGAATAAAAAGTCAGGGGGCTTTCACAACGGGTGTGAAAGCCCCCCTTTTTTATCTGCCGGGGTATACGGCGATCAGATCAGTTGATAACGATCGGCAATCTTTTCCACTTTTGCGGGGATCCGCCGGCGAATGTCGGCAAGCCCTTCCACATAGTTGGCGTAAAGGAACTTGGAAAGCTCCGGGTTTTCATCCAACGTCAGCAGGGCGGCCAGCGCGTAGGGAACGGGAACGAGAAAAGCGTCCGAAAGCGGGAAGGTGCCCGCCGTGTCCGCAATGGTGGTGGCCGGAACCCAGGCGCTTTCCGGCAGATCGTTTTCCTGCCGCCAAAGGCGATCGAGCGGATCGCACTGATTATAGATCAGCGCCAGGAGCGGGCAGGCGCGCAGGGTGTAGTCGTCCCCGGCAACACCGTACATTTCCCCGGCCAGCGTGACGGCCGATTCAATGATATTCTCGTGCGTCATGCAAAAGACCCCTCAAATCAAAAGTCAACGGCAATGTCCATAACGCAAATTTCGTTCGGGTAAACGATCTTTGCGCCGTAAAGGTGCAGACCCTTGACCGCGTCGGCAAAGCGCATTTCGGGGCGGTAAGCCTCAATTTCGGAAATCTGCTCGGCAAAGGCAACGGCACGGCGGGAGCGGGCAAGGCAGAAGTGGTGCATTGCCGCGGCGCCTTCTTCGGTTACAATGTTGTTGGAAACGAAGATTTTGCAGCCGGCAAGCTTGCCGATGCAGCCGTTTTCCAAAAGACTTGCGTTGTCGGTGCTCAAAGTGATCTCTTTTTTCAGGAGCTCCTCCGCAACCTTGGGAGAAACTTCAAAAACAATGTCGTTGACGTCCGAAACGCCGCCTTCCAACAGCTTGGTGCGCGCTTGCAGGAGGGTTTCAACAATGTTGCCGCGGGGATCGTTGACAAGGTCGCAGGAAACGTGGTTCGTTACTTCGCCGTACAGCATATAGATATATTGGTCGGCATCTTTTGCCAGCGCCGCGGCGGCGTTTTTCATGGCGGCCTCCATCAGACCGGGGACCGTTTGGGCGCGGTCAACGTCGTCCAGCTGGAAGTTGAAGTATTTTGCGCAGTTGATCACCAGCTCGGTAGAAGTTCCGTCCAGCGATTGCGGGTTGGACATATTGGTATTGGGGGTGTAGGTGGAAACGTTGATGTTTCCAACGTTCAGAATTCTTACGCGGCTGCCCTTTTTGCGAATTTCGCCCTCGTACTCGCGGGAGCAGTTGGCAACGCCTACGTATTTTTCGTTCAGGGCTTTCTGGAGCGTTTCGCTCCAAACGGTGGGAATAAAGGCTTGAATAGACATAGTAAATGATCCTTTCTTTTTTGTTTTGAATTTTGATCAATGCCATTTTGACATGGAAAGCAGAATTTGCCGGTACTGTTTTCGCACCTGCTCGGGGCTCATTGCCCGAACTTCGGCGGGGGAGAGAAAACCGGAACACTCCCCTTCGGCGGAGCCGCTGGAACGCGCGCGGTTGGCGGCGTTTGCCGCCTCGGCAATTTTGGCAAGCCGCTCGGTTCGCCGCTCGTTCAGCGCGTAGGCGGCGGCAAGCGGAACGCCGTTTTTTACATCGCGCAAAACCGCGTCGGGAAGCGAGGCGAGCGAGGCTTCCGGCCAAAGGGTGCGGAATTCTTCCAGCTCGGCCTCCTCTTCCACCAGCGAGCGGCGCGCCGCATAAACGGCCTCGCGCAGTTGGTTCAGCTCTTCGCGGAGCCGCCCCAGTTCTTGCGGATCAATCCCGCCAACAGGCGGATCAGCCGGAAGAACTGCGTCAGGCTGATGAGCAGTTTCACAAGGAGTTTCCAGGGGGAGTTCTTCCTGCCGGTCGGCTTGCTCGGCCGGCTCGGCGTTTTCTCCGCGTTCTTCTCCGGATCGTTCTGCCGGTCCGGGGTCGGGTTGTTCTGTTGCATAGGTTTTTTCGGATTTTCCTCCTTTTTTGCGTTTTTCTTTTGCAGGTTCTCCCGCTTCTTTTTCCGGGAGCGTTTCCTTCGGCTCCATTTCAACCGGATCCAAAGGGCTTTGAAGGGCTTGTTCATTCAAGGTTCACCTCTCCTCCTTCCGCGTTCAGTTCCCGCAAGAGCGCAAAACGGTCGGGAATGCAACCGTCGGGCAGCGCTTGCAGGTATTGCGCCACCGAGATATGCCCGCCGGCAAGCAGGTTACCCAGCAGAGCCACCGTTGCCGAAGCCGAGAAGGTGGAATGATCCGAGTAAACGGCGCGGGCGTACAAAATTTCCCGGGAGAGCAAACGATAATCGGGGCGGCCGGCGGAAACGCCGTCCTCCGTGTCAATCGGGAGCATCCGCTCGGCGGGGAAAAAGGCGCAAAGCATATCCGCCCAAATGGTTGCAACCTCGCCCAGGGCGCGGGCAAACCGCGCCGAGATCTGGCGGAGCGAGACCATAGAGGCCTCGCGCAGGGCAAGAATGGCGCTGGTGTTGTTTGCGCGTTCGTCGCCCAGGGCCGAGTCGGTTGCCCCCATCAGGTTTTTGGTGGTGTTGATCACGTTGGTAATCAGGTCCAGGTATCCAGGCTCCAGCTGCCCCGTTCCCACCACCGAAACGGCGTCGGCAACGGTTCCGCCGCCAACGGCGCCAATGGCCTCCCCAACCTCGTTGGACCATTCGGGAATGCGGGATTTGTCGTAGATCACCTTGGAAAACGCGGTGTCGTTCATATGTTTCATCACCAGCGCGTAGGCCGAATTGAGGTATTTTTGGTTGGGGATCAGCTCGGTAATCGGTGAAGCGCCGTGGTAGGAGCCTTTGCGAAGCAGCCAGTTGAACAGGACAACGGGGTAGTAATGCAGTCCGGTGGCGGCGCGGCGGATAACGGCCGAACGGGTGGACTTTTCAAAGACGACCTCGCCGTTCTCGCGGAAGAAGCGGATCAGGTAGGTCGCTTTTTCGGAGCCTTCGCGTTCGGGAATGGAAAAATCGCCGTCGTCGGGTTGAATGTTGGCAAGCTCCGCCTCGGCAAGCCCCGCTTCCAGCGCCTCGCGCCGCAAATCGTTCACCGGGGCGCGGCCGGAAAGAATGATGTACTCCTGCGATTGAATATCGGGGTTGTTCACGTCGCAAAGGAAGAGGTTGGCACCGTCCACAACGTCGGTGCGGATCTCGCCCGAAAAGGGCTGCCCGCTGTGGACCGAGGTATCCCACCAGCAGTAGAACACGCCGTCGCCCGAAATTGCGGCGTTCAGGAGCGCGCGGTTGGCAACCTCGGCCATCCGGCTGTTTTTCCAGCGGTAGGCGGCGTTCTGTTCCAAAAGGTGCAACCCCGCGGAGACCGATTCGCGCAAAGCGGCGGAATCCAGGTAGGGGAGCTTTTCATCGGAGTAGCGGATGGAAATGTTTTGCGGAGAGATCGCCCCCACCAGATAATCCACGATCCGTCGGGCCAGGTTAAAGACGGGGCGCGGAAGGTCGCGGTCGTATCCGTCCCATTGCTCTCCGCGGTAGAACCGCTCGTTCTGGCGAGTGGTTTCGTAGAGATTGATTTTTCGGTTGTATTCCAGCCCGGATTCGTACAAAGACCAGGCGGGAGTGATTGAATCGTTCATAAAATAGTAATGCCTTTCTGCTGTTTTTAAAATCGAAAACGTCTTTTCGTATCAGCGGTTTGCAAGGATCGAAAGACGGTAGATCCGGGCGGCGGTGCTTCCCGAGACCCGGAAAGCGAACCGCAAAAAACGGAAGCGCCCCAGGTTGATGTTGGCCTCAAAGAATTTCGGCCTTCCGGGGTCGTTGCTCCGCACCGTAAAGGAACGGCTGCGGCTGTCCGTTTCGGTAATGATGAGCAACTGCTGGCCGCCCGTATCGGCGCAAACAGTTGTACGCAGGGAGCGTTTGGTGGTTTCCGGCGTGGAAAGCGCCAAAAACTGGCTCACATAGGTGGCGGTGACCGGCGTTCCGCTGTCGGTGTAGGAGGTTTCGTCCGGCAGGAGGATCTTCCCGTCGCCGGTCCCGAAACCGATGGTGCCGTCCAGCTCAAAAAACTCGGAAATGTAAAGGTTGTCAAAACAATACCATTCTTTTTTTTGCCGTTTATAGACCCAAACGATCCCTTCGTCGATCTCGGTGGGGTCGCGGAGCCAAAGCTCGTCCCGCCCCGGGAACCAGGCAAGGATCCCGTTTTGGAAAATCGAGGCGGGCAAAAGCTCCACCACTTCCTGGGAGAGCGATTCGGCAATGCAAAGGTCGGATTCGCCCGAGGGGAAGCGCAGCCGGAAAATGCCGCCGGTCTGCACGGCAACCGGGCTCCCGCCGCAAAAGGTCAGCCCGCCGGGCGAGGCACAGCCCATACCGCCTTCCAGGGGATAGGAGATCAGCCGGTCGCCCGAAAATTCAAGCGCCCAGGCAAAGCGGTCGTTCATTGCAACGGCGCGGTCGCGGTCGCGGAAGATCGCGTGAACGGGGTGGGTGGCGTCGGCAAGGGAGAAGAAATGATCCAGCGGAAAATAGATCGGAACGTCGGAGTTTGAAGGGAAGAAATGGTTGCATTCTTCCATCATTTCGTCGGTCACCGGGGCGGTGTAAGCCATTTGGCAGGAGCGCGTTCCGCCGTAGGCAATCAGCGTTTCGCGGTTGCCGGTCAGAACGAACGAGCAGGGGAGCACGGCAATCGTATCGCGGTGGTCGTACGAAGAGATCAGCGTTGCGGAAACGGTCAAAGTTCCGTGCGCGTGCTCCTGCGGAATGGTAAAATAATTCGTTCGTGCGGTAAAGGTAGGCGTTACCACCGTGCCGTCCACTTCTACGCGGGTAATGGACTGCGTGGCAAAGGGCAGGCGGATGGTGGTGTTTCCCGCGCTGTTGTCGTAGCGGACGCGGATCCTTGCCGAAAGCGCGTTGAGCGGCTCGTTCACCGGCCCCATCAGCACCGGGTCCCAGCCGTCGCCGTACAGGGGCGTGTATCCGTAGGTGGCGAAAAAGTTGTTGGTGGAGGTGGAAAACCGGTAAACCGAATTTCCGTCAAACAAAAAGAGCGTGTTGCGGTAAAAGGCGAAGGACACCCTGCCGCTGTTGGCGCTCAACCGGCGCTTCTGCGTCAGCTCGGTGGCACCCGGCAGGCGCACGTAGGTATAATAGCCGGCCACCACAATCAAATAGTCGTTTCCGTCCAGCGACCCCTGCCAAAGCCCGCGGATGCGCGTACCCAGGTCAAACAGCGTTTTGGTGCCGGTGCGTTTTTCCAGCGAGCCGTCCGAGGCAATGCGGAAATTGCGCATCGAGGAGGCACTGCCCCCGGTGAGCGACGAGGTTTGGCGAAGGCCGCCGAACTCGGTAACGGTCACCTTTTCGCTTGCCTTTTCGGGTTTGATTTTTGCCATACGTTGTTCTCCTTTCTGTAAGATTTTTTCGGGCGGCCGGCGGCGCACGGAAGAAATCCGGCGGCCGCCCAAGGGTTGCTTTTTTCCAATGGCAGCGGTTAAAGCAATCCTTTTTTGGGGGGAGAGAAAAAGCGGAAATTCCGGTCGGGGATCTCCTCGGCGCAAAAGTTTCCGTACCGGCTCATTACGGCGTAGCGGAGCGCTTCGGGCGCGTGGGTCACCGCGTGCGGCTCGCCCGAGGCGTCCTCCGGTACTCCGGCGTCGCAAAGGAGCGCGGGCAGACAGCGGATCAGCTCGCGGCACTCCTCGCTGATGCGCAAATACGGCCCCTCGCCGGGGGAGAGGAACTGCCGCAGAATGCGCCAGCCGGGAACGCGCCGGTTGTCGGCGGCCGACATCGGCGGCATTCCGGGAACCGCCTGCATAATCTCAAATCCGCTTCTGCCGGTGTCCTGCCGGCGGTTCCAAAGGTCGGGGGAGGCCACCACGTATTCGGCGGCCGCTCCCCGGCAAAGCTCGGCCACCGCCAGCCCTGCCTCGCGCAAGGTCAGCCCCGGCCGGCAGACCTCCCGAAGGACAAACAGATTTCCGTCCGCATCCACGCCCAAAAGCAGAGCTGCCAGCATATCGAACCCGTAGTCCAGAGCCGCAAAACGGCGAATTTCGACAGGTATCTTTTCGGGCGGGAGAACGTGAACATCGGTTTGAAATTCGGGAAAGAACTGCCCCTCAAAAACGTCCCAACGGCCGTCCAGCCAGGCCTCGCGGAGCTTTTTGGGCAGGCTTTCCAGCTGGCGGACATAGTCGGGGTCGGCTTTTTGCAGGACGGGGTTGTCCCAAACGCGGGCGGGAATAAAGCGGTAGTCGTCGGGGCTTTCGCCGGGGCGAAAAGCGCGGTCAACAAACAGCCGCTTCACCCAGGCGTGTCCCACCCCGCCGGGGTTGCAGGTCAGGTACATCCTTCGGGGAAAGTCACCAACACCTCGCAGACAGGCCTTCAAAACAGAAAATTGATATTCGCTCAATTGCGTTGCCTCGTCGATGGCGATGATGTCAAATTCCTGCCCCTGGTACCGCAGAACGTCGCGGTCAGCCGAGCAAAAACCAAAGGAAACCGAACTGCCGTTGGGCAGGGTGAGGCGCTTTTCGCTCTCGTGCCAGGAGAGCACGTCTCCGTATTCGGAAAGCAGAGGGAGCAGGTGGTTTTGCCGCAACTCCCCGTAGGAGCGCCGGACGAGCAGGCAGCGAATGCCGGGGTAGCGCAGGCAAAGGCCGATCAGCTTGCGCCGGAGCGCCCAGGATTTCCCCCCGCCGCGCGCCCCGCCGTAGGCGGTATAACGGGCGCGGGAGGCAAAAAACTTTT
>CAMPBZ010000050.1 GCA_946641795.1 uncultured Clostridia bacterium | reverse complement strand
TGACGATGTGTACGTCATGCACGCGGTCGTTTTTGAAATTCCCGACGGCTGCAAGGGCAACGAGCTGGTAGCTGTTCCGTACATTGGCGAGTATGTTGGCGACGTGATTTCTGCCTCGTACAACACCTTGTTTAACTGATTTTACACCGGGAGGTATAAAATAATGAAAAAACAATATGAAACGCCTCAGGTGACGTGCATTCTCCTGAACCTTGCCGATATTGTTACCGCTTCGGATAACGATACCGAATGGAATCCCGATTGGAACGGCATCATTTCTTAACAAAAGGAGAATCACCCCAATGAAAATGAAAAAACTCTTTTGCCTGCTTTTGATAGCGGCAACGATTCTTGGAACCCTGATCCTGCCCGTGTCTGCGGATGGTCCGCAGACCGCGCAGGTGATGGGCGCCTCCATTCGCATTGCGGACACCGAAATGCAGGGACTCCGCTTTGTCGGACGGGTTTCCAAGCATGATTCGCTGGTGTCCGGTGAGAACGCAAACTTCGGTTTTCTCATCATCCCGTCCAGCGCGGTAAGCGACACCAACATCACGTCGAGCACCCCCAACGTTAAAACCGTTCCCGCAACGCTTGTTATGGGTCAGGCGGCAGTTGAGGCGGTCGGACTGGATTATGACGCCAACTACGTTTATTTCAGCGCCGTTCTGCTGGGCATTCCGCAGGAACACTACGGCACCGAAATTCTTGCAAAAGTTTACGCGCCCAACATCACTTCCTCGGTTGCAAAACGTTCGGTTGCCGGTGTTGCGCAGTCGATCAAAGACAGCTCCGCTCCGGCTTCGCAAAAAACCGTTGCCAACGACCTGCTGGCCACCTACAACTCGGTGGGTATCGACATTCTGGTTTCGGCATCCAAATTTGCGCAGTTCGTTACCTACCCGGCTTACACGGGTATCAAAACCGACTCGCTCTACTCGGTCAGCGTAACGCAGGGCAACACCACCAAAAACCTGACCGTTTACAACGAGACTGCCGACTACGTGCATTTCAGCAAGGACGATAACACCACCCGCGTGCTCGGCTCGGTTGACTCCAACCGCCGCTTCTGCGAGTTCGCCTTCGACTGGTGCACGGTCACGGTCAACATCCGCGTCAACAAAAAGTTCAACACCTATGTTGTCAGCCCCACTTCCAAGGGCATTGCGTCCTCTTATTCCAACGGCGTGATCTCGGTTACGCTGGATAAGCCCGAGTACTTCCTCATCATTCTGGATGACGATTACAACACCGCGCTCAGCGTATTTGCCGACCTGCCCGAAACCAACGTTCCCACCAAGGGTTCGGCAAACGTCATTTACGTAGAGGGCAACAACTCCATTACCGACCCGAGCGGCATTGCCACCTATTCGGGTACCAACAACGAGGTCATGACCGTTTGCAAGTACGACACCGTGATCTACGTTGCTCCGGGCGCAGTGCTCAAAAAGCGCATTGTTGTTACTCAGAATTTTGACAACGGCGGCACCCGCGTAGCAGGTGAGAACGGCTACAAGGTCAAAATTTGCGGCCGCGGCATCATCATGGATCCGTATTCGGATTTTGCAAATTCGAACATTTTCAATTATCCAACTACCGTCAACTATGATAACAAGTCCAAATCGGCTGCCTCCACGGTCAACCTCTTCGGCTATTCCGATCGCATTGAGGATGTCAAACTCGTCAATTCGAGCGAGTTCAACGTTTCCTTCCATCAGGGCAACGGTTATGCCAACCACGTTAAACTCCTCTCTACCGAAATGTCCACCGACGGTTTCTATGCCGGCGGCGCAAGAGGTACGAGCGAAACGGCCGGCGTGATTGAAAACTGCTTTGTCTATGTTGGTGATAACGCGCTGGTTTTGCAGAACGATACCACTTACGAGGGCTACACCTTCCGCAATATCATCGTGGGCACCACCTGCGCGGCGCTTTACCCGCAGCACCATGCCAACGGCGTTTACGAGAACATTTACGTCTTCCGTGCCGACGACGGCTTGATTAACGTGCAGGAAGACAGTGTTGGCAGCATGACGGTTACCATCAACAACATGGACGCGCTTGACTGCGTGAAGACGCCGACGCTCTTCAAGAACAACGGCAACGAGGGAACCTCGACCAAGACCTTCAACATCAAAAACCTGGTCATGCGGAACACCACCGGTGGCAGCACCTCTTATACGCCCGGCGCAAACTCCTCTTCCAACACGGCAATCAGTGCTTCCAACAGCAACTCCTCCGGTTATGTGCTCAACTTTACCAACCTCTATGTGGGCGGTAGTTATGTTTCGGGCAACAACAATACGGGCGGCGTGCTGAAGGTAAACACCAACGCTTACGCCGGCACCGGCACCAACGCCGGTGTGACCTGCACCTTTACCAAGGATACGAGCAACGCGCCCGCGCACACTGCCATTCCCGCAAACAAGACCGCCAACTACACCGGCGGCGCGGCTTACGTTGCAGGTCCGGTTGACACTATGTGGACGCGCTACAAATCCTACGCGTGCGACGTCAAGTATTCGAGCGGCACTTACACCGTAAAGAAGGTTTCCACCTCCGAGACCGACGAATGGGGCTTGGTTTGCAACCTTTCCGAGTTTGCAAGAGCCAACGGCACAGGCACCTACAACGTAAGATACCGCGCCAGCGTGAAGACGAGATACTACGTCATCAAAGCAGGGGTCAACCAGGGCAGCGCCACCAAGGTTCAAAGCAATGTTTTGGTCAGCGCAAACACCAACAAGACCATCAGCATCAGCATAGATGACGTGCAAAACTACAACTGGTACGTTGTGGTAACGCTGGATGAAGACGACTTCAAAGCATACAGCTGGAGTTCCGCAAGCATTCCGAATTCCTTTACCGTTTCCAACACCAGTTTTGCAAAGGCATAACCAATTTTGAAATGACAGGAGGAACCCCTATGAAACCGAAAAGAATATTTGCACTTCTCTTGGCTGTTTCCTTGCTGGTATCCTGCCTCATTTTCTCAACCTACGCGACCGACCTGGAATTTTCGGTCGTCGGCGCGTCGATGAGAATTACCGGTACGCAGGGGCTGCGCTTCATTGGCAAAATTGCAAATAACGGCGCCGTCACCCTGACCACCGGCGAAAATGCAAACTTCGGGATCATCCTGATCCCGAAGAGTATGCTCGAAAGTGAAGCTACCGCAATTACGAAAGATACTCCGAATGCAAAAATCGTTCCCGCGCAGAATTTGCTGATCGAAAGTACCGTTACTGCGGCAGGGCTGATTTACACTCCGGGCTCCTACTACTTCTCCGCCGTTCTTACCGGCATTCCCGAGGAGTTTTACGGCGCCGAGATCGTTGCCCGTGCCTACGTTAAAAACGGGAACACCTACACCTATTCGGCGCAAACCACCCGTTCGGTTGCCTCGGTTGCGCAGGGAATTGCCGCTAACGCGAACGCTCCGGCGGCGCAAAAGACCTATGCCAACAGCGTCCTGGCAATTTACCAGGATCGCGGCATTGATCTGCTGTTGAAGTTCCCGTCCAACTGGAATTCTTAACGTCGGAAATCTTCGTAAAAACCGGCAAATCAAACAAAGGGTCGCCCGCTTGCGGACGACCCTTTTTCCGTATAGATTTTTATAAAAATCCCTTGCAAAAAGGCGCGTGATATGCTACAATAAATAGGAAAATGAAATGCCAAAAAATCTCATTCTGATCTCTTGTTCAGGAAAGGTGAAACCCAAAATGTGCAAACAATACGAAGTGAATAATTTACAAGATTTTGTTTCGTTGGTCGAACGCGTCAGCAGTCTGTTGCCGGAACTCAACAAATATGACGAATTGCCCGCCGTAAAATACGACGATCCCAACGCGGGTGAGCTCTATCAGGCCGCCGCAAACGGCTTTTTGCCGGGCGTAACCGGCAAGACCGGGCAGAACGTCTTTGCCTGCGCCGACATTCAAAAGCTGTTTGAAAACGCGCATTCCGGGCTTGCCAAAGCGGCGGCGCTCAACGTGTATAAAAAAGCGCGCGCCATTGTTTTTGACGACCGCTTTGAAAGCGCCTTCCGGGAAGAGCTGTTTGCCGTTTTGGAAGAGATCAAGCGCGCGCACCGGCAGTACGGGGAAGCGCACGACGTTGTGGGCAGCAAAGAGGACCCCGACCGCTGGATCTACGCTTACGAAAACGACGGCCCGATGGTGCGCGAAGTCACCATCAAAAGCAAGAAGAGCGGAATGAAACCGTTGGAGATCGTCCAGTTCTCCGATCCGCACTTCAACTACTGCAACGAGAAGGATTTTGCCGAGGCAAATCCCGCGCTGATGAGCACCTACAAAAACCGCTGGTGGCACGCCCACGGCGACTCGGCCGACGTGGTTGACCGTTCCTTTGCCTTTGCGGCAATGTCCGATCAAACCATTGTCACCGGCGATATTCTGGATTACCTCTCCTGGGGCGCGCAGGAGCTTACGCAAAAGCACCTGTTCTGGCGCGATGCCAATATGCTCGCCTGTATCGGCGGCCACGAAGTCACCCGCGAAATGCAAGGCGTTGTCAAGGATGAAACAAGCGCCGAATCCCGCTTTGCCCTTTTGCAGGCGTTCTGGTGCAACGATATTTTCTATACCTCCAAGGTGCTTGGTCAGCGGGTGCTTGCCGTTGTGGCCGATAACGGCTCCACCGGCAAATATACCGAGGATCAGTATCGCCGTTTGCAGGCGGATATTGAGTACGCAAGAAAGAACGATTTGATCATTCTCATGTTCCAGCATGAGGCGCTCTGCACGGCCAACCCGGCGGAAACCGACGTTCCGTTCGTCCGCCCGAACGACCCGCATTGCTCGCGCGATTTTTCCAAGAGTTACATCGGCGGCGACTATACGGCAAACGTCCTCAAAGACGAATGCACCCTGCGGACGTGCAAACTCATCCGGCAGAGCGCGGACGTGATCAAAGGTCTGTTCTGTGGGCATCTGCATTGCGATTTCTATACCGAGGTGCTCGGCCTCGGCCAAAACGGCGAGCCGGATGGAAGCATCATTCCGCAGTATGTCCTTACGGCAACCGTTTACGATAACCTCGGCCATATGATGAAAATTACGGTGGATTGACGGAGGATCAAATGGAAAAATACGCTTGGAAAGCCCTTTTGAAAGAGGGAAAACTGGAAGAATATCAAAAAAGGCACAACGAGATCTGGCAGGAAATGAAGGATGTGCTGACCGCCGCCGGGATCGTCAACTATTCCATTTGGAACGTGGGAAACGAGCTCTTCGGCTATTATGAATGTGAAAAAGGCGTTGCCTTTGCGGCAAAAGTGCAGGCCGAATCCGAAGTGGTCGCGCGTTGGAACGAGTATATGAAGGACGTAATGACGATGGAAGCCGACCCCGAAACGGGCGCCCAGCCAAAGCTCAAACAGGTCTTTTCATTCCGCACCAACGAAGGGGAAAAACAATGAACCTTATCCACAACAAACTGCAAATCGGGGCGGAAAAGCCCTTCCGCTTTCTGCATATGAGCGATACGCATTTCGTTCTTGCCGACGCGCGGGACGACGAGCGGAAAATCAAACTTGCTCAGGCGAGAAACCAATGGTATTCCGGCGCCCCGGAAGTGACCGAAGAGATAGAAAAATACGTTAGGGAAAACAACCTGATGATCGCGCATACGGGCGACTTTATCGACTTTGTGTCCGAGGCCAACCTGGATCGGCTGAAACGGTTTACCGATGAAAACGACGTCTTCTTTGCCGCCGGAAATCACGAGTTCAGCCTTTACGTGGGCGAGGCGTTTGAGGATGCGGCGTACCGGAACAAGAGCCTGAAAAAGGTGCAGGCCTGCGTTAAAAATGATATGCGCTTTGCTTCCAGAAAAATCAACGGCGTCAATCTGATCGCTATTGACAACGGCTATTATTTGTTCGAGCGCGAACAACTGGACGCGCTGAAAAAAGAGGCCGAATACGGGCTTCCGATCCTGCTCTTTATGCACACGCCCATTTTTGACCCGGACCTTTACCGGATCATGGGCGAGAACAATTGCCTCGGCGAGGCCGCATATATGGTCGCAACGCCAGAGGAACTGATGAAAGGGTACAGCAAATACCGCTACCGCCAGCAAAAGGCGGACGAGATCACCCTGGAAACGGTGGACTACATCAAAAGCCAGCCGCTCATCCGGGCAATTTTCTGCGGCCATATCCACGAGTTTGTCAGCGAGACGAAGCTGACCGACGGAATTACGCAATACATCTCCAATTTTGAAAACGTGCGCCTGGTGGAAATCGAATAAGCCGAAAAGCGCAAAAACGGCCTCCGGGGCAGCAGTTCTGCTATCCCGGAGGCCATTTCCCGGCCGATCGATTTTCAAATTTGAATGGCAATGGAAAAGCGCCGGCGTTTTTCGCGCGGCGCTTTTGCAATTATTGTTTTTTCGCTTCCAGGTATTCCACCACGTCGTTGATGGTGGTGAACTTGTGAATGTCATCGTCCTCAATTTCAATTCCGAATTTGTCCTCGCAAAGCATTACCAGGTCGGCAAGCTCAATGGAGTTGATACCAAGGTCGTTTACCAGCTCGGCTTCCGGCTTGATGTCGTCGGGGTTGAGTTGCAGTTCTTCAACAAGAATGTTTTTCAGCGTTTCAAACATATGGAATTATCCTCCGAAAAATAGTTTGGATCAAAAGCCGATCCAATCGCACCGGTATTTCAAACCAAATGCCACGAACCATTATACCGCAAAAATCCGCGTTTGTCAAGATTTTTTTCCGATCTTTGCAAAAAACGGTCGATTTTGCGGGGTGAATTTCAAAATACAGAAAGGAGAAGCCCGGTATGAATTTGTTTCGCAACCGTCCGTTTGCGTTTGCCGCCTTTTCGGCCGTGGTGCTAACGCTGGCAGTTACCGCCCTGGAACTTTCCCACCGGTGGATCTTCTCCTTGCTTCTGCTTGTAGGAGCGGCCGTTCTTTTTGTGGTCGCGATCGTTCGCCGCAAATGCGGCAAAGTGCAAAGCACGGCAATTTTGCTTTGTCTGCTTTCCGCGGTCCTGCTGTTCGGCTCCTGGGGCTTTTTTAACCGCAAGGTCGATTTTTTGAAAGCGCAAAGCGGGAAAACGGTAACGGCCGAGGGAATTGTAACGGCGCGCATCAGCACCGGCGCCTCGCAAAGCACCTTCGCGTTCTCCTTGCAAGCGCTGGATGAACAGGCAGTCAGCCAGGCGGTTTTGCTCCAATGCGACTATCTTTCGGCACAGCACCCCGGCGAGCGCGTCCGGGTTACGGGAACGGTAGAGGGCTTTGCCTCGCTGAAAGAAGACCCCGACGTTTCCTACCATCTCGCCGACGGCTATTCGGGCATTTTGAACTGCGCAAAGGCCGAGGATTGCCAAGTTCTTGCAAGCGGCGAGAGGTCGCTCCGGGTCATACTTTCCGAGTGGAACACCGCGCTTTCCGAGCAGCTGGTGGAGCGGCTCGGCAAGCAGGAAGGCGGACTTGCGGCGGCGCTGGTGCTGGGCAACCGGTCGTTTCTCTCGTCGGTGGAAACGGTATCGTTCCGCCGCGTGGGCATTTCGCATTTTCTGGCGTTGAGCGGTTTGCACGTCGGCATTCTCATTGCCGCAGTCGAGTGCTTGCTCCGGCTGTTCCGGGCTCCGCGCGCAATCCGCATCGGTGCCATTCTTCCGCTATCCTTGTGCTATCTTGCAATCACCGGGGCGTCGCTCTCCACTGCGCGCGCCGTTTGTATGGCGGCAATGCTTTCGGTCGCCTTTCTGCTGCGAAGAACTTACGACCCGCCAACGGCAATTTTTACGGCTCTGGTGGTCATTCTTGCCGTTCAGCCCTGCGCCATTGTGGATAGCGGCCTGTGGCTCTCCTTTTTGGCGGC
>CAMPBZ010000049.1 GCA_946641795.1 uncultured Clostridia bacterium | reverse complement strand
GCGCGCTGGAAGGGGTCAGCTCCAAAACCGCTTTTTCCAACGTCATTACGCATGAGTGAGAAACTGCTTTCGCTGGTCGGCAAGCTCAAAGCCACGCATTCGCTTTCGCTTGCCGAATATCAAAAGCTGATCGAAGGGTACACGCCGGAATTTGCCGAATTGTTTGCCAAAGAGGCAAACGAGGTGCGCGCGGCGGTTTACGGCAACGAGATTTTTGTGCGCGGGCTGATCGAGATCAGCAGTTATTGCAAAAACAATTGCCTTTATTGCGGCCTGCGCCGGGGCAACGAACAAGCCGAACGCTACCGTCTGACAGGCGAGGAGATCCTTTCCTGCGCGCGTGAGGGTTACGCTCTCGGCTTCCGCACCTTTGTGCTGCAAGGGGGCGAGGACGCCTGGTTTACCGACGAGCGGCTTTGCGCCATCGTCCGGCAAATCAAAAGCGAATTTCCCGATTGCGCCGTCACCCTTTCGCTGGGCGAGCGGAGCTTTGAAAGCTACCGCGCGCTTTCCGCGCGGGCGCCGACCGCTACCTGCTGCGCCACGAAACGGCCGACGAGGGGCATTATTCCGCCCTGCACCCCGCCGAACTGCGCTTTGAAAACCGGATGCGGTGCCTGAACGACCTGCGGAAGATCGGCTACGCCGTCGGGTGCGGGTTTATGGTCGGCTCCCCCGGCCAAACGCCCGAAACGCTGGCAAAGGATTTGAAATTTGTTGAAACGTTTCAGCCCGAAATGTGCGGCATCGGCCCCTTCATCCCCCACCACGCAACGCCGTTTGCCGGCGCGCCGGCGGGCAGCGTGGCGCTGACCTGCTATCTGCTCTCCATCCTGCGGCTGATCCGTCCGACCCTGCTTTTGCCGGCCACCACCGCGCTGGGAACGCTGGACCCCCGCGGGCGCGAAAAGGGCATCCTGGCGGGCGCCAACGTGGTTATGCCCAATCTTTCCCCGGTTGGCGTGCGCAAAAAATACGAGCTTTACAACGGAAAAATCTGCACAGGCGAGGAGGCGGCCGAATGCCGCGACTGCCTGGATATGCGGATGAAATCCATCGGGTACCGCGTGGTCATCTCGCGCGGCGATCCCAAAAACGAATAAAAAAAGGAGACCTGTAAAACCATGGCGATCTACAATCCCAAATCCCTCAAAGCCGAGGAGTTTATCAATCACGAAGAAATTGAAGAAACGCTCCGCTATGCCGAGGAGAACAAACATAACATTCCGCTCATCGATGCCATTCTGGAAAAAGCCCGCCCCAAAAAGAGCGGGAAGGGGAGCGTTTGCACGGGGCTTACCCACCGCGAGGCCTCGGTGCTTCTCGCCTGCGACATTCCCGAAAAGATCGAGGAGATCTTCCGCATTGCCGAGGAGATCAAGCTTGCCTACTACGGCAACCGCATTGTACTGTTTGCGCCGCTTTATCTTTCCAACTATTGCGTCAACGGGTGTGTGTACTGCCCCTACCACCTGAAAAACAAGCACATTCCGCGCCGCAAATTAACGCAGGAAGAGGTTGCCAAAGAGGTGATCGCCTTGCAGGATATGGGGCATAAGCGCCTTGCCATTGAGGCGGGCGAGGATCCGGTCAACAACCCCATCGAGTACATTCTGGATTGCATTAAGACCATTTACAGCATCAAGCATAAAAACGGCGCCATTCGCCGCGTCAACGTCAACATTGCGGCAACCACGGTGGAAAACTACCGCAAACTGCGCGAGGCCGGCATTGGAACTTACATTCTGTTCCAGGAGACCTACCATAAGGAAAGCTACCTCAAATTGCACCCCACCGGCCCCAAGCACGATTACGATTACCACACCGAGGCGATGGACCGCGCCATGGAGGGCGGCATTGACGACGTAGGCCTGGGTGTTCTGTTCGGCCTGGAACTTTACAAATACGAGTTTGCCGGGCTTTTGATGCACGCCGAGCACCTGGAAGCCGTTCACGGCGTCGGGCCGCACACCATCAGCGTTCCGCGCATCAAACACGCCGACGACATTGACCCCAGCGCCTTTGACAACTCTATTTCGGACGAAATTTTTGAAAAGATCACCGCCTGCATCCGCCTGGCCGTGCCCTATACCGGTATGATTGTTTCCACGCGGGAGACCGAGGCCGTGCGCTCCAAACTGCTGCGCGTGGGCATTTCGCAGGTCAGCGGCGCGTCGCGTACCTCTGTCGGCGGCTACTCCGAGGCAGAACGCCCGCACGATACCGAGCAGTTTGACGTTTCGGATCAGCGAACGCTGGACGAGGTGGTCCGCTGGCTGATGGAGAACGGTCATATTCCGTCCTTTTGCACCGCCTGCTACCGCGAAGGGCGCACCGGCGACCGCTTTATGTCGCTTTGCAAGAGTGGGCAAATCCTCAACTGCTGTCACCCCAACGCGCTGATGACCCTGACCGAATACCTGGAAGATTACGCCAGCCCCGCCACCAAAGAAGTGGGCTACAAGCTGATCGAGCAGGAGCTGGAAAAGATTCCCAACCCGAAGGTCAAGGAGATCGCAAAGCAGAACATTGCCGACATTAAAAACAGCAACCGCAGAGATTTCCGCTTCTAACTTTTTCAAGCGAAAGGAGTACCCTATGGGATTGAACGATACCCCCGCCGCCGAGCGGCTTCACGTCAGCTTTTTCGGCGTGCGCAACGCGGGCAAATCCAGCCTGGTCAACGCCGTTACCGGCCAGGAGCTTTCGGTGGTTTCGGAAGTAAAGGGAACCACCACAGATCCGGTCAAAAAGGCAATGGAATTGTTGCCGCTCGGCCCGGTCGTTGTTGTGGATACCCCCGGCATTGACGACGAGGGCGAGCTGGGAGAGCTGCGCGTTCGCCGCGCAAAAGAGGCGCTCGGCTATACCGACCTTGCCGTGCTGGTCGCCGACGCACAAAAGGGGCTGACCGCGCCGGATCAGGCTCTGATCTCCGCATTCGAAGAGCGGAAAACGCCCTATTTGATCGCTTATAACAAATCCGACCTGCTCCCGGCAATTCCGGCGGCGGGCGAGAACGAACTTTTCGTCAGCGCCCGGACGGGGCTTGGCATTCAAGCGCTCAAAGAGCGGCTCGCCGCCCTGGGCAATGCCGCAAAAAAGGAAAAACCCATTGTAACCGATCTGCTCTCGGCCGGCGCCGTTGCGGTGCTGGTCGTCCCCATCGACAAGGCCGCCCCCAAGGGAAGGCTGATCCTGCCCCAACAGCAAACCATTCGCGATCTGCTGGACGGCGGCAACACCGCGATCGTTTGCCGCGATGGCGAGCTTGCCGAAACGCTGGAAAAACTTGCCGCCCCGCCCGCCATCGTCATCACCGATTCGCAGGTGTTCGGCAAGGTGGCAAAAATTGTGCCGCCCGAAATTCCGCTCACCTCGTTTTCCATTCTCTTCGCGCGCTACAAAGGCGATCTCAAAGCCCTGGTGCGCGGCGCGGCCAGGCTGGATGATCTCAAAGACGGCGACACGGTATTGATTTCCGAGGGCTGTACCCACCACCGCCAATGCGAGGACATCGGAACGGTCAAACTGCCCAAATGGCTTTTGGATTACACCAAAAAGGAACTGCGCTTTGCCTTTACTTCTGGCGGCACCTTCCCGGAGGATTTGAGCGGCTATGCGCTGGTCGTCCATTGCGGCGGCTGTATGCTGAACGAGCGGGAAATGGCAAGCCGGCTCGCCCGCGCCGGGGCGCAGGGCGTCCCGATGACAAACTACGGCGTTGCCATTGCGCAAATGCACGGCATTCTGAAACGGAGCCTTTCGCCATTTCCAGACATTGCCGCAGAACTGAAATAAAAGCAAATATCGGTATTTTTCCCAAAAACGCAAATTTTGTGATATAATGGAATAAAATACAAAAAGGAGAGGGAAAACAATCCCGAAAAGAAGTATGTTTTGGTCACAATTTCGACTGATTACATTGGTACCCGTATTTTTGCTGATCATTCTTTCGTCGTATCTCATCACCCGGCTTTTGAAGAACAAATCCGAAAAAGCAAAAATGCTGCCCATCCAAATCGTCACCATCGTTCTTCTCGTTTTGGAGTTTTTCAAGCAGTTGTTGAGCATCATCAACGGGTATGATCTCTACCATATCCCCCTGCATTTCTGCTCGCTGTTCCTGTATTTCCTGCCGGTCGCGGCGTTCTACAAGGGAAAATACAAGGAGCATTTCCGTACCATTGCGGCAACCATTTCGGCCTGCCTGTTCCTCTTTATGGCGGTTTATCCGTTGCTGATCTATCCCGATTCCGATATCCAATCCATTCCCGCCTTTTTTGCCGGCGATTGGAGAAGTTATTTTAGGTTCCATTCGGTCGTCTTCCATAACGTGGCGCTGTTCCCGTTCTTCTTCTTTTCGTTCGGCAACCTTTGCCGGCACGATACCAAGCGGGATCTCAAAGTCATCACGCTTGCGTTTGCCGGCTATGCGGTCGTCAGCGCTACGGTTGCAAACTTGTTTTCCATCAACTTCAACAATTTCAAATCCTGCAATGCGCCGTTCCTTGAAAACGTAAGACTTTCGCTGGTCGGCAGTATGGGCTGGTTCGGGCAGTTGCTCTATGTCCTCCTCATCGGGGCAGGAACAATCGCCGTACCGATCCTTGCGTATCTGGTGCTCAAATTGTTTGAAAAGATCATTTGCAGTACGCGCACCGGCATCATTGCCTCTTCGGTCACCACCGGGCTGGTGGCGGTCGGGCTCCTGCTCTGCATTTTCAACAAAGGCATAGGCGCGCTGATCTGCTCACTCGTTTCTATGGTTGCAACCGCAATGGTCCTTCCAACGCTCATCAATTCCATCCGGCGAAAAGAGGTCAAAAATATTCTGATCTCGTCGGCTTTTGCAGCCGTCAATATCACCGCCATCGTTGTTGAATATTTCACCCTTTGAGAATTGTGAACAGTATGTGAATTATTGAAAAAAACACTTGATTTTTTTCCAAAATAGGATAGAATAAACAATAGAGTTAGCACTCGGAGGCTTCAAGTGCTAAAATCTCGTCGAAAAAGACGATTTCCAAACGAAAAAGGAGGAACGTTTTATGAACATCAAACCGTTGGGCGACAGAGTGGTCGTCAAACTTGTAGAGGCCGAGGAAAAAACAAAGGCCGGCATTTTTCTTACCGCTTCGGCGCAGGAAAAACCGCAGGTGGCCGAGGTTGTAGCCGTTGGCCCCGGCGCGCACACCGACGAAGGCAAGCTGATCCCTATGGAAGTCAAAGTAGGGGATAAGGTCATCACCAGCAAGTATTCCGGCACCGAGGTCAAGGTGGACGGAGTAGAATATACCATCGTCAAGCAGAGCGATATTCTCGCTGTGGTTGAATAAGAAAGGGGATTGGATACATTATGGCAAAAGAAATTCTTTACGGAATGGAAGCGCGCAATGCGCTCGTCCGCGGCGTTGACCAGTTGGCCGACACCGTTAAGATCACGCTTGGCCCCAAGGGCAGAAACGTGGTGCTGGATAAAAAATACGGCTCTCCGCTCATCACCAACGACGGCGTGACCATCGCCAAAGAGATCGAGCTGGAAAACGAAGCCGAAAATATGGGTGCGCAGCTGGTCAAAGAGGTTGCCACCAAAACCAACGACGCCGCCGGCGACGGTACCACCACCGCAACGCTACTGGCGCAGGCCTTCGTACGCGAGGGAATGAAGAACGTGACCGCCGGGGCAAACCCGATGGTTGTTCGCAAAGGAATGAAAAAAGCGGTTGACGCGGCCGTTGCGGCGCTGATCGCCAACTCCAAAAAGGTCAACGGTTCGGCGGACATTGCCCGCGTAGGCACCATTTCCGCCGGCGACGAAGTCATCGGCCAGCTGATTGCCGACGCTATGGAGAAGGTCACTTCCGACGGCGTTATCACCATTGAGGAGTCCAAATCGGCCGACACCTATTCCGAGGTTGTGGAAGGAATGCAGTTCGACCGCGGCTACCTCTCGCCCTACATGGCAACCGATATGGATAAAATGGAAGCCGTCATCGACGACGCTTTCCTGCTCATCACCGATAAGAAGATCTCCAACATCCAGGAGATCCTGCCCCTGTTGGAGCAAATCGTCCAGTCGGGCAAAAAACTGCTCATCATTGCCGAGGACGTTGAGGGCGAGGCCCTGACCACGCTGGTGCTCAACAAACTGCGCGGCGTATTTAACTGCGTTGCCGTCAAGGCGCCGGGCTTTGGCGACCGCCGCAAGGAAATGCTGCAAGACATCGCTATTCTCACGGGCGGCCAGGTCATTTCCTCCGAGGTCGGCCTGGAACTGAAAGATACCACCGTGGATATGCTCGGCCACGCGCGCCAGGTCAAGGTCAATAAGGAGCACACCATCATCGTTGGCGGTTCGGGCGATCCCGACGCGATCAAAGCGCGCGTGAGCCAGATCCGTACGGCCATTGAGGAGACCACTTCCGACTTCGACCGCGAAAAACTGCAAGAGCGGCTTGCCAAGCTGGCCGGCGGCGTTGCCGTTATCAAGGTCGGCGCCGCGACCGAGGCCGAGATGAAGGAGAAGAAGCTCCGCATCGAGGACGCGCTCAACGCCACCAAAGCGGCCGTGGAGGAGGGCATTGTTGCCGGCGGCGGAACCGCCTACCTCAACGCCATTCCCGAGGTTGCCAAGGTGCTTGACGCAGTGGACGGCGACGAGAAAACCGGCGTTCGCATCGTTCTCAAAGCGCTGGAAGAGCCGGTGCGCCAGATTGCCGCAAACGCGGGCTTTGACGGCGGCGTCATTGTGGATAAAATTATGAACAGCGGCAAGGTCGGCTACGGCTTTGACGCCTACAACGAAACCTACTGCGATATGGTTGCAAGCGGCATCGTCGATCCCACCAAGGTCACCCGCTGCGCACTGCAAAACGCGGCTTCCATCGCCTCGGTCATCCTCACCACCGAGTCGGTTGTGGCCGATAAGAAAGAGCCCGAACCCGCTCCCGCGCCTGCGGCACCCGGCGGTATGGGCGGAATGTATTGATAAACCCGAAACAACAACCGCAAAGCGGGAACGGCCAAGCGCCGTTCCCGCCGTTTTTTTCGGCGGAAAAACTTGACAAAAAAGGTTTTTTGGGCTATACTGATGGTATCAAATCATCTTGATCGGCGCGCGCTTTTCTCAAAGAAAAAGGATGATGAAACCGCACCGATCGTTGTATGGAGGAAATCAAAATGGAAAAATTCAGATTGCAGGCGCATCGCGGCGTCAGCACCGACTATCCCGAAAACACAATGGCGGCGTTTCGCGGCGCAATCGAGCAGGGCTACGAAATTATTGAGCTTGACCCCAACATCACCGCCGACGGGGTGTTTGTCGTTCTGCACGACGATTTGCTTGAAAGAACGGGAAGAAAGTTGAACGGCGATAAAATTGAAAAACCGATTATGATTGGCGATATTACCTACCAAGAACTCGGAAATTATGAGTTTGGCAGTTGGTTTGACCCCAAGTTTGCCGGCGAAAAAGCGCCCCTGTTTGAGGACGTGCTCAAATTGTCCGAAGAAACGGGCATTTTGCTGAAAATCGACAACCGGTTTGAGTGGTTCCCGGCGCCCTATTTTGAAAGTTTCTTGAACTTGATTGAAGCGCACCACGCCAACATCGCGTTTACCAGCACCAGCGTTGACCGGATTAAGCGCTTGAAAGAGCGTTTTCCGAATGCGGAGATCCATTATGACGGATATGTGGACGAGGATGTTTTAAAGGAACTCGTCCGTGTTGTTGGCCGGGAGAAATTGACCGTTTGGTTGCCTTATCAAAATGATAAAACCACTTGGGTAAAAATCCCGTTTGTCAGCAAGGAGCTTGCGGCCCTTGTCAAACGCTATGCCGATCTCGGCATTTGGATTTTGAGCACCGAGGAAGAATACGTCAACGCCAGAAACTACGGCGCAAACGTCATTGAAACAACGGG
>CAMPBZ010000048.1 GCA_946641795.1 uncultured Clostridia bacterium | reverse complement strand
ATGATTCTATCCATTCTGTTCTTCCCGAAAATCAAATTCGGGAAGGTCAAGTTGGATCTCTATTGGGTCATTACACTCCTCGGCGCCGCGCTGGTATTGATTACAAGAACGGCAAAAATTGAAACCGTAGGAAAAGCGCTGGTTGCCGATACGGCCATCAACCCGCTGAAAATTCTGGTTTTGTTCATTTCTATGACGGTTCTTTCCATCTTCTTGGATGAAGTCGGATTTTTCTCCTATCTGGCAATCGTCACCCTGCGAAAAGCGAAAAACAGCCAGTACGCGCTTTTCCTGTATCTTTACATTATCGTATCGGTGTTGACGGTTTTTACTTCAAACGATATCATCATTCTTACGTTTACGCCCTTTATTTGCTACTTTGCAAAGAATGCAAAAATCAGCCCGTTGCCCTATCTGTTTACCGAGTTTATCGCCGCAAACACATGGAGTATGGCGCTGATCATCGGGAACCCGACCAACATTTACCTTGCAACCGCCAACGGCATTGGGTTTGCCGAGTACTTTTTAAAAATGATCCTGCCTACGTTCGGCGCCGGGCTTGTTTCGTTCCTCTTTTTGTTCCTGCTGTTCCGAAAAAAACTTTCGCAACCCATTTCGGCGTCTGATGCAAAAGCCGAAATCAAGGACAAGGTTTTGCTGGTCATCGGGCTTGTGCATTTGGCGCTTTGCACAGTGTTGCTGGCGATCAGCTCCTATATCAAACTGGAAATGTGGTACATTTCTCTCGGCTTTGCCGTTAGTTTGTTTATTTGCACGTTGATTTGCGCGGCGATCCGCAAAAAGAAACCGGCGGAACTGGTGGCCTGCCTCAAACGGGCGCCGTGGCAGTTGATCCCCTTTGTGCTTTCGATGTTCGTTTTGATCCTTTCGCTTTCGGAAAACGGCGTTACCGGAAAACTGTGTGATCTTTTCGGCGAAACGGCAACCGTTTTTAAATACGGCATTGCTTCCTTCCTTTCCGCCAATGTGATCAACAATATTCCGATGAGCGTGTTGTTCAGCTCTATTGCCGAGCCGCTTGCCGGAACGCAAACCGGGTTGCGCGCCGTTTATGCTTCCATCGTCGGCTCCAACATCGGCGCATTCTTAACGCCCATCGGGGCGCTTGCCGGTATTATGTGGTCGTCCATTCTGAAAACGCACGGCGTAAAGTTCCGCTTTCAGGATTTTGTAAAATACGGCGTAATTATTTCGGTTCCCGCAATTCTGACCGCGCTTGCAATTTTGAGTTTACTCGTTTAATTTTATCAATATTTTTGGAGGAAATCAATTATGAAAAAAATCAATGAAACCGGCTGTGAAGTCACCGAGCCTTTAACCCCGGCCGAAGTTCCGGCCACGGAAGCAAAAAAAGCCGCTTCTGAAAAGAACGTTTCCATTTCTACCTCTTTTCTCCCTTACGACGGGAACGAACCCTACCTGTTTATCAGCTATTCCCACAAGGATACGGCGGCCGTTTATCCGATCCTGGACGAGCTGCACAAAAAGAAATACCGCATTTGGTACGATGAATCCTGCGAGGTGGGCAACGATTTCCGCGTGGAGCTCCGTACTCGCATTGAAAAGGCGCGCGCAGTCATTCTTTTCGTTTCCAAAAATTCAATGGAATCCCCCTTCTGCGGCATGGAAATCATTTGCGCCAGAGAAAATTTGAAGGATATTTTTCCCATTTATTTGGATGAAGTGGACGTACCGCCGGCATTTTCCATTCTGCTTGCCAACACGCACCACAGCGTTGCCAACGAAAAGGAAAAAATGTTCCGCTCGCTGGTCAGAGACCTTCCCGCGGAAGCAATGGACCGCCTGACGGTTGACAACGAGGGCGTTGTTCTTGAAAGATGCGAGGATAACGGCACTTCCATCGTGATCAGCGACGGGATCAAGATCATTTCCAAGGATGCTTTCAAAAACCGCACGCAGCTCCACCATATTGTAATGCCGAGCTCCCTGGAAGCCATTGAGGAAGAAAGCTTCAGAGGTTGCACCAACCTGGAAGAAATGGACATTCCCGAAAAAACTGCCCGCATTGGCGGAAGCGCGTTCCGTGATTGCGTAAGCATGAAAACGCTGGTGGTTCGCAACAACTGCATTAAAATCGGTGAGCGCGCATTTGAAAACTGCGCAACGCTTGAATCCATCGTTCTGCCCGAAGGGTTGACCGAAATTTACGGCGGCGTTTTCAACAGCTGTAAAAAGCTGGTTTCCATTGAGCTTCCGAAAAATCTGACGGTGCTTGGCGAAAGCGCGTTCTCGGATTGCATCGGTCTTGAAAAAATCGATATTCCGGAGACCGTAACGAAGATTGACGACCTTGTTTTCAACGGTTGTACTTCGCTTTCCAAAATCGAGTTCCACGAAGGCCTGAAAAAGATCGGTAAAGGCGCCTTCAAGAATTGTTGCTCGCTTACCAAAATTGAGCTTCCTTCCACCGTTTCCAGCATTAACGACGCGCCCTTCCGCGGTTGCAGCGGTTTGCGCTCGATCAAAGTGGATCCGAAAAACAAATTCTACAAATCGGCACCCAACAAGCCGGAAGGAACCGATTACGTATTGTTCAACAAGAACAAGTCGATTATGATTGCTTATCCCGCAAGCAGCCGGGAAGTGCAGTACGATGTGCCGGATAGCGTTGTTTGCATCAGCGATTGGTCGTTCTGCGAATGCAAAAAGCTCAACCGCATTACCATCCCGGATAGCGTTCGGGAAATCGGCGAAGGTGCCTTCTGCAACTGCGTACTATTGGACGAAGTGATGATCCCGGATAGCGTTGAAAAAATCGACGACTGCGCATTCCGCGGTTGTTTGAGCCTGGAAAAGGTCATTGTTCCCAGCTCGGTACAGGAGCTTGGCTGGGGAATGTTTGACGGTTGCAAGGATTCGCTCGTGGTGTACTGCGACGAAGGCTCTGCAATTCAGAAGTATTGCATTCGCAACGGCATTAAAGAGGCAAGAGTTTCCGATAAGGATAACGATTGATTTTGAAATCAGACAGAACAGCAATGCTTTGCAGGGCTTGAATTGCAGTATTGCTGAAAAACAAAAACCGGGCTTTGCAACCGCCGACCGGCGGTTGCAAAGCCCGGTTTATTTTGAAAAAATCTTTTAGTTCAGCACAAATTGCAGTTTGACCGGGTTGTGGTCGGAGTATGCAAAGCCGGTGTCGATTACGTCGGCACTTTGAACGGTCACGTTGTCGGTCACCATAAATCCGTCCACCGTAACCACAAATTGACCTTCGTGGTAGGGGCCGTCGGCGTTGCGGCAGCTCGGCACGGGAACTTCGGGGTCGATCGGTGCCACCAGGGAAACGTGGTTGCCCTCAAACAGCTCGTCCGGAATGGCTTGCGCCCAAGTGTATTCCTTGTCGGCCTTTCCGAAGTAATCGGAGGAATTGCCCAGCACGTCCTTGTTAAAGTCGCCGCCGGCAATGCAGTAGTTGCCTTTTGCGTATTCTGCTTCCATATCGGCAATCAGAATTTTCAGTTGCTCTTCGGCAATTTTTCCGTCCGAAGTGTAGGCCGAAAGGTGGAAGTTGTAAAGCACCAGTTCTTTTCCGCCGGCAGCGATCACGCGGGATTTGGAGTAGCAGCGGTCAAGGTCCAAAAGCTTTGTAACGCCGCTTTCCACCGGGAGTTCCACGCGCTCCGCCTCGGTCATTTCGGCCTTCGAGAAGGTCATAATTCCGGATTTGGAGGCGCCGTGCGGTTTCAGAATGGGGTAGAACAAATAGGGCGAATCGTAGTTTTGCGCGAATACGCGGTTGTAACCTTCAAACGAAGGGGTAAGGTAGGTGCGCTCGTCAAACTGGTAGCTCCGGGTAGAGCCAATGTCAACTTCCTGCACAAAGCAGAAGTCGGCGTTTTGCTCCTGCAAAAGCGCGGCAATTTTTTTCAGGTTTGCGTCCAGCCGTTCTTCCGACCACGCGCGGGATTCCTTGCCACCGTCCATAAAGAAGCCGTAATCGCTCTCGTAGGCGCCAAATCCGATGTTGTAGGAAACCAGGGTGTATGGCGTTTGTGTCAGCGCCGCCTCTCTCGAACAGTTTCCTTCCACAGTCAGCTCCATATTGCCCAGCCGGTGGTAGGAGATGAACACGTAGCCGAAATAGCCGCCGACAACAAGAACAACGACGAGGAGAAGGATGCCGATGGTTGCAAAAAACTTTTTCATAAGTCCTCCGTATGGTGTTAAATTTGGGGATCACAGCCTTATTTTATCATAAAATCGGTCGTTTTGCAAGAGCCTGTAAAATGATTGTGAAAAATTGTTCCGGTAGTTGACATTTCCCGCTTTTTTCGATATAATAAAAGGGAATTTGACAGGAAGGAATAAAAAACAATGGAAGAACAAATCATTACCATTCAAATCAAAACAAAGGGCGAAGTTTGCGAAATGAGCAGCGCCGAGATCAAAGCCTGGTACGAAGCAAACATTGCAAAGCTGTTTGACCCCGCCTACGGAACCCCGGAGATCACCGTTGACGTCAAGAGAGTGCAGAAATGAGGTTGGCTGTAACTGCCCCCACGGAGGTGCGGTATGATCTTTGACCCCAAACCCACGCGCTATCCTTTTCCCCGGTATACCGACAAGCATTACCTGGTGGTCAAAAAGGACAACGGCGTTGTATTCGATAAGAACTACCCGTACATCGACCGCTCGCGGGGCTTTCGCTTCAAGCAATTCTGGGTTCGCGTTCTGGAATGGATCCTGGCGTTTCCGCTTGCCACCATCCGCCTCGGCTTGCGCATTCGCGGCAGAAAGATTTTGAAGCAAAACAAGGAACTGCTCCGCAAAGGAGCCATTTCCTGCGCCAACCACGTCCATTTGTGGGATTACATTGCGGTTATGAAAGCCATTCGCCCGCGCTATTCCAATTTGCTGGCCTGGGCAAAGAACGTACGCGGCGAAAACGCCGGGCTGATCCGTATGGTGGGCGGCATTCCCATTCCGGAAGGCGATCCCCACGCAACGGCCGCGTTCAACAAAACGGTGAAAGAACTGCTTGTCGCCGGCGGCTGGCTCCATATTTACGCCGAGGGCAGTATGTGGGAATATTACGCGCCCATCCGCCCCTTTAAGGAAGGCATCGGCTATTATGCGGTGCAATGTGAAAAGCCGGTACTGCCAATGGCGTTTTCCTACCGGAAACCGGGCTGGATCCGCCGGGTCATCTTCAAGCAGACCGCCTGCTTTACGCTTTCCATCGGCGAGCCGGTTCTGCCCGATCCCTCGCTTCCCAGGCAGGAGCGCGAGCAGGACGTTGTCCGCCGTTGCCACGAGGCGGTCTGCCGCCTTGCCGGCATTGATCCCGCAAGCAACCCCTATCCCCCCATTTTTGACAACACCGAGCGGGTGGACAATTACCCCCCGTTGGAAGAAATCAAATAGAAAAAACGGACCTCGCAGGTTGTTCCTGCGAGGTCCGTTTTTATCAAGTTGTTTGAAAGGAATCCGCAAAGGCGGTTGCAAGCTTGTCGCAGCGCTCGTTGTAGGGGTGTCCGGCGTGGCCTTTGACCCAAACCCAGGTCATTTCGTGCATTGCGGCCAATTCCAAAAGCCGCTCCCAAAGGTCGGGGTTGAGCGCGGCGCTCTTGTCCGGCTTTTTCCAGCCGTGCGCGCGCCAGTTTTCGGCCCAGCCTTGTTGCATCGCGTCCACAACGTATTTGGAGTCGGAGGTCAGGGTCACGCGGCAGGGCTCTTTCAGGGCGGCAAGTGCCGCAATCACGGCGGAAAGCTCCATCCGGTTGTTGGTGGTCTCCCGTTCGCCGCCGGAAAGCTCTTTCTCCCGGCCGCGGTAAACCAGCACCGCGCCCCAACCGCCCGGCCCGGGGTTGCCCCGGCAGGCGCCGTCGGTATAAATTTCAACTTCTTTCAAAACCGTTTTCCTCAAAAGTCAAAAATATCGTGGATCAGAATATGTTTCAACTCGTCTTCCAGCTTTTCGGCAAACAGGGCAAAACCCAAATCGTTGGGGTGAACGCCGTCCACCGTGCAGGAGTCGCCGAAGCGGCCGCGGAAGATCGAAGCGCCGTCGATCAGCCAGATGTTTTTGTCGCCGGCCTCGCGCGCAAATTTCCAAACGTCAAAAATCGCGTCACGCCGGGCGAGGGAAGCCGTCAGACTGACCTCAAAATCCGGCCGGGAGATCAAGATATAGGGAATGTCCGGGTGCGCTTTGCGAATGGTCAGGTACATTTGTTTGTTGCTTTCGCGCAGGTAGTCGGGGTCGTCGGCGTTGTGGTCGTAGTCCGAAACAAAGGCGAGCATCGGCAGGGTCGCCATATAATCAACAATCGCTTTTTCGGCCAGCGCATTGCCCGAAAAGCCGAGGTTGATATGATCCAGGTTCAGATTGCGGGAAATAATGTTCTGGTAAGCGTTTCCGGGGCGGGAGGCGCAGGCGCCCTGCGTAATGGAACTGCCGTAGTAAACAATGGGAAGTTCTTCACGGTAGCGGCGGCCGGCTTCCAGTTTGGAGCCTTCGCGCACGCCGATAAACAGGTTTTTCACGTCGGCGTAAAGCGGAAAATGAATGGTAAAGCTCCGCATTCTGCCGTCGGGAAGGTCAAACACCGCTTCAAAACCGTCCTTCTCATTCATTCCGCCGTAAGGGGGAACAAAGCTTTTGCGGTAGCGCGAGATCCCGGTTGCGGGGTCGTCGATGTAAAGGTCAAAACCGGCAATGCCCAACAGCGACATATGCGAAATTCTGGAATAATCGGGAATTTCGGCGTGAATGGCAATGTAGGGCGAGTCGGTGGAAAAGCGCACGCGGCCGCCGGCGGTGTTGCGGAAAAGGTAGGCAACGCCCTTGTTGGTCGCCTCTGCCACGGCGTCGGGCAGGCGCTTGAAGACCGGCTCGGTGGTGGGATTGTAAAATCCGTAAAGTGCAAAGGGCGGTTTGCGAACGTCGTAAAGCTTGCAATCCGGCTTGTTGATGGCGTTGTCAACGCGCAAATTCGGATCGGGATGGACTTCGTTCATAGCAAAATCTCCTTTTTAAGAAAATAATCCACCATTATTATAAATAAAAAAAGCCGGAAAGTCAACTTTTCCGGCAAAAAAGATTTAATTTTTTTTCATTTGCCGCAGGAACAGGAACACTGCGGCAACGGTAATGGCAAGGTCGTAGCCCAGCACCCAAAGGAAATGCGGCAACGCGGCCGAAAAATCGGCAATTTGCATTGCGCGCGCCAGCTCCACGGCGTGAACGAAGGGGAGGGCGTTGGCAATCTTTCCGAAGGCGCTTCCAACCAGCGCCAGGTCGAACCAGGTTCCCGAAAGCCAGGCGGAAAGGTTTGTCAAGAGCGCGCCGCAAATGCCGCCCACCTGCTTGTCGGTCAGAATACTGCCAAACAAAAGCCCCATGGAAACGTAAAGCCACGCGTTCGGCAGAACGGCAAGCAGAACCAAGAAGAGATTTGCCGAGAAGGGAAGCCGCAAAATCAGCGCCAAGAGGTAGCAGACCACCGTTTGCGCCAGCGCAATGGGGATCATCGGCAGGGTGTAGCCCAAAATAAAGGAATACGAGGGCATTGGCGTTGTGTAAAGCCGTTGCAGGAAGGCGCCGGTGCGGTCTTTGGCAATCAGCAGTGCCGAAAAGAGGGTTAAAAACGAGAGCCCGAAGCAGGCAATCCCCGGCGTCAAGTGCTCAATTTTAAACAGCTCGACCTCGGCCGGAACGTTTGCCTGAATGGCCGAAAGCAGCAAGAGTAAAACCGCGGGAAACCCGATCCCGAAAAACAGGGTGAGCGGATCGCGCAAAATCTCTTTTGCCGTCCGCACCGCAAAGCGATAGGTTTTCATTTTGCTCCCTCCTTCCGGATCAGTTGAATAAAGATGTCTTCCAGTTTGTCGCAACCGGTTTGCGCTTTCAGTTCTTCCACCGTTCCAACGGCAAGCAGTTTTCCGTCTTTCATAACGCCTACGCGGTCGCAAAGTGCTTCGGCTT